>CAZXCR010000167.1:0-4835 GCA_964639315.1 uncultured Treponema sp.
TACAGATGGTAGTTTCGACAGGCTCAACCACCGAATCTTGCATTTTTCTACACGCAAGTTACCAACGAAATTTCCTGTCTCACAAAAATTTATTTCGTAACAAAAAGTCCTCGACATTACGCGCGCGTGGGTTACTAATGAAATTTGCGGTTAAGACAAAAATTTATTTCTTAACAAAAAAAAACGCGAGTTACCAATAAAATTTTCAGTTAAGAAAAAATCTTTTTCGTAACAAAAAACTTCCTTGTAAATTAGCTGAACAAAAACTTCACTTTCTAAGAATCACTTCTTTGGAAGAAAATTCTTCTAGCGGAAAAAGTTTTTCTTCGAGTCCGCTTGTAAAACAAAGGCTTCCGTCGCTGCACAAAATTATAAAATCAAAATTTTGCTCTGTTTCAGGAAGATTTTTCCAGAACTCAACCGACTTTTCCTTGCCCATCACAAAAAGTGCCGTGGAAAGACAGTCAGCGTAAAGTCCGCTTTGGGCAACAACTGTAACTGAAAGAATTTCGTTTTGCACCGGCAGTCCCGTTTTCCCGTCAAAAATGTGAATGTATTTTTCACCGTTTTCAGTTTCGAAAAAACGCTCGTAGCCGCCGCTGGTAACCACCGCCATATCCTGAATTTTTAGCAAAATTGCAACATCATTTTTTTTAAGCGGATTTTTTATGCCCACATTCCAGTCAGTTTTTTTACCGCCAGAAAGCGTTTTTGCGCCCACAAGCTGAATGTTTCCGCCCAAATCAAGAACCGCACTTTCTATTCCGTAGGACTTCAAAATTTTTATAGCCTCGTCGCCGGCATATCCTTTTCCAGATGCACCAAAATCAAGCATCATATTTTTATCAAGAAAAATTTCGCCGTTTGAAGGGAATTTTATTTTTGTCCAGTCAAAAAGCGGAAGAAGATTTTCAAGTTCAGTTTTTGAAGGAACGCGGTAATTTTTTGAAACAAAGCCCCACGCTTCCTTAAGCGGATAAAGGCACGGATTAAAAGCGCCGTTTGTTTTTACCGCCATTTCCTCTGAAAAAACAGCAATTTGTTTTAAATCCGCGCTCATCTTTACAGGAAATTTTTCAGAATGATTGATTTTCCACAAAGCAGAATTTTCATCTTCGCTTGAAATTTGCTTTTCTATTTGAAGAATTCTGTTTTTTACTTCGAGATTTGCCTTTTTTGAATTACGCCCAAACGAACGCACGGTCATAAAAGTGTCCATCGCATTGAAACTTAAAATATTTTCAGTTTTTTTAGCAGAACAGGAAGAAAATACAAAACTTAATGTCAAAACAAAAAAAAGAGAAAAAGGTAGAAAGTTATTTTTTTTTAAAATCATTCTTGCACCGAATTTTTTAATGACTAGGGAAAATCGCTAAAAAAAATTAAAGAACGGCCTTTAAAAACTGCTGCAGTCTTTCTGACTTAGGATTTTCAAAAATTTCTGCTGGACTTCCCTGCTCTGCAATAATTCCTTCGTCCATAAAAAGAACCCGAGTTGCAACTTCGCGGGCAAATCCCATTTCGTGAGTTACAACAATCATTGTCATTCCTTCGGCAGCAAGTTCCTTCATCAGTGCCAGAACTTCGCCAACCATTTCTGGATCCAAAGCCGACGTTGGTTCGTCAAACAAAATTACGTCAGGATTCATGGCAAGCGAGCGAACAATTGCAATACGCTGTTTTTGACCACCGGAAAGCTGCGAAGGATAAGAATACGCCTTATCGTCAAGACCAATTCTTTTTAAGAGCGCCATAGCCTTTTCTTCGGCCTCTTTTTCGCTCATTAATTTTAACGTAAGTGGCGCAAGTGTAATGTTTTTTAAAACCGTAAGATGCGGAAAAAGATTAAAATGCTGAAAAACCATTCCCATATTTCTGCGGATTAAATCTATGTCTGTTTTTTTACTTGTAATGTCTTTTCCTTCAAAAAAAATCTGACCAGAATCCGGTGTTTCCAAAAGATTTAGACAGCGCAAAAAAGTGGATTTTCCGGCACCAGAAGGCCCAATTATAACAACCTTTTCGCCTTTAGAAATTGTTTCGCTGATGTTTTTTAAAATTTCTTTTCCGCCAAACGTCTTACTCAAATTTTTAACTTCTATCACTTAAAGCCATCCTTTTTTCGAAAATTCCAAAAATTTTTGTAAGGCCCACAGTCAGGCACAAATAAATAAATGCGCAGGAAAGCAAAGGAATCCAGGCATTGTAGGTAGCGTTTCTAATATTGTCGCAGGACTTTTGCAAATCAACAACGGCAATAAAACTTGCAACAGAAGTTTCTTTTATAAGGGTAATGAATTCGCTGGTAAAAGTAGGAAGAATTGTTCTGAACGCCTGTGGCATAATGATTTTACTCATCGTCTGCCCCCAGTTAAGCCCGAGTGAACGGCCCGCTTCCATTTGTCCCTTATCAACTCCTTGAATTCCTGCCCTGAAAATTTCTGTACAGTAAGCGCCGGAATTTATTCCAAAAGAAATAATTGCCACCACAACCGCATTTCTCATTCCAAGCGGAGTAAAAATAACGAAGTAAAAAATCATCAGTTGAGTAGCCATTGGAATTCCACGGATAACTGTTGTGTAAACGGAAGAAAGTGAGCGCAGAACCTTAGACTTTGAAAGTTTAAAAAGAGCAAAAATACATCCAAGCACACAGCCAATCAGAATTGCGCATGAAGCAATTAAAAGGGTTGTTCCTAAACCGCGCGGAATCACCTTCCATCTGCCGCCGGCAATCATAACTTCATAAAAATTCACATTCTTCTCCCGCAAAAATAAAATGAACCTCTAAAAACTTTAGTTTAACTTTTAGCTTTCAGAGGTATTTTAAGAAAGAGTAATATTTTTAGTTTTTACTTTCTAACAATAATAACTTGATTTGTAGAAAAATAAGGCTCAGAAAAATCAACATTCTGTTTTCTTTCTTCTGTTGCGGTCATTCCAGCAGCAACAAAATCAACAGAACCTGACTGAAGAGCTGCAATCAGTGCATCAAAAGACATATCTGCAACAACAAGTTTTCTTCCTGCATCGTGAGCAATCATCTGGCTGATTGTAATGTCAAATCCAACTGGCTCAACTGAATCTACATATTCGAATGGAGGGAAAGCTGCATTTGTTCCCATGCGCAAAACTTCGCCGGAAGTTTCAATTTTGCTAGGAAGTTTAATCTCTCCATCAGCAGGCATAAAAATATTTACAAGTTTTTCGTAAGTTCCATCAGCCTTGATTCTAGAAATAGTTGAATTAATGCTGTTTAAAAGTTCAGTGTTTCCTTTTTTTACGGCAATTGCATATTCTTCTGAAGAAAATTTATCATTTACAATCATAAGTTTTGAATTGCGCTTAACAATTTCTTTTGCAGGAAGTTCGTCTAAAACCACAGCGTCAAGAGAACCATTTACGAGTGCAAGAGAAGCATCAATTCCGCTTTTAAATGACTTACAAGAAGCATCTTTTACGCCCTTAACGTAAGACTCGCCAGTAGTTCCTTCCTGAACACCAATAACTTTTCCTTCAAGATCAGCTGCACCTTTAATTTCAACATTATTTTTCTTAGCACAGCCTGTAAAAACCAAAGCAACAGCAGCAAATGCAGCAAATACAATTTTTTTCATTTTAATTAACCTCCGAAAATTCATTTTCATTTTTGAAAACTCGTTTAGTATACCATAATTTAAAATATTTGATACACATATAATCGCAACGTTCTAAAAAAATCAGCCCCGTAAAAAAAAACAGGGCTGAAATTTACTAGGGCAAAATTCGAGTTTGTTGCAAGTTTTTCACCATTCCAAACTCGATTCGGAATCTGTACGTTAAAGAAATGCTCCCTTACCTAACAGATTCCGAAATAAATTCGAAATGACAGATTTTTCTTATCTGACAGATGCTGTACGAAGCCACCGCGAGTTACCACCGGAATTTTCTGTTAAGAAATAATCTTCTACATTACACGCGCGGGTTTTGTAATAAAAGTGCATCAGTTACAGATGATAGTTTCGACAAGTTCAACCACCGTGTCTTGCAGTTTACTACGCGCGCGTGTTACCAATGAAATTTTCAGTTAAGAAAAAATTAATTTCTTAACAAACACCCTTCCCTAGTTAATCTTAACTTTCTGCAAGTGCCAGATGTCTTTTACGTAATCTTCGATTGTTCTGTCTGAAGAAAATTTTCCTGAATTTGCAATGTTCAAGAGAGTTTTCTTTGCCCAGCCGCGCTTATCCTGGTAAGCTTTTGCAACTTCTTCCTGAGCCTTTACGTAAGCGTCAAAATCAGCAAGAACATAATAAATATCTGCCCGCTGACCTTCAACTCCGTAAACTAAGGAATCGTGGAGTTCCTGGAACTGACGGTTATTTGAATCGTAAGTTCCGTCAACAAGTTGATTTACAACCTTTGCAAGTGCCGGAGATCTATCAAGATACTTTTTTGGATTGTAAGAATGATCTTCGTTTATTTTTAGAATTTCATCCGCAGTAAGACCAAAAATAAATGCGTTTTCTTTGCCAGCTTCCTGAACAATTTCAATGTTTGCACCGTCCAAAGTTCCCAGAGTTAAAGCACCGTTCATCATAAACTTCATATTTGAAGTTCCCGAAGCTTCGTAGCCAGCCGTAGAAATTTGTTCGCTTACATCGCTTGCCGGAATGATTTTTTCCGCAACTGAAACACGATAATTTTCTACAAATACAACGCGCAATTTGCCCCTTACGCGACGGTCATTATTTACACGGTCAGCAACAGAATTAATCAGTTTGATGATTGACTTTGCACGCCGGTATCCAGACGCAGCCTTTGCTCCAAAAATAAATGTGCGACTTGGCGGATTG
>CAZXCR010000168.1:0-4804 GCA_964639315.1 uncultured Treponema sp.
CCTGCGAAAAGAAAACGCTCGTCTTAACCACACCGCGCGAGTTACCAACAAAATTTTCTGTCTAAAAAAAATTCCCCTCTTAACAAAAATTCCCTGTCCCACAAAAATCTATTTCTTAACAAAAAAAAATTTGTTCGCTAAGAAAATATCCTCGACATTACACGCCGCGCGAGTTACCAACGAAATTTTCAGTTAAGCAAAAATTTTTCTTTTGCAAGAAGAAATCTTTTAGTAACCCGCGCGCGCTGTATTTACAGAAAATTTTCTACTTAACAAAAAAAATTTTTTTGCCAGAAAAACTCTTATGGTAACCACGCGCAACGCGTACTTGAAGAAAAATTTTCTCTTAACAAATAAAATTTCCTATCCCACAAAATTCTATTTCTTAACAAAAAAAATCAGGAAGCAGGCGTGAGCTTGCGGCAATTCCTTGTCCCACAAAAGTCAATTTCTTAACAAAAAATCCACGACTTGCACAAAAAAAATCCCTGCCTAAAGCAGGGAATCAACTTAAACCACCACAAATCAAACAGGAATGTAATCGACCGTAAGCTCCGGAATATTTATGTTTGCTGCCTTAACTGTAATTGTTTCATTCAGTTCCATTTCTTTTGGCGGAAGCATATAAGTTTCTGTAGCAAGCGACGGAATCGAAAACAGCGGAATTTTCTGACTTTTATCCACACAAACCGCTTCCCCAGTCCAGTCTGGATTTTGAAGAAGATAAACTAAAGTCCAGTGCAAATTACTTTTTCGTTCAGCCTTTTTTGCAGCAACAGCACTTGCATCTCCGGCGCTCACCTTAAAAAGCATAGTGTCCTTGTCCATAAGATTCCGCTTATCTAAAAAAGCTCTAAGTTGCTCGTGGGCAATCAGGTCGCTGTAACGGCGCAGCGGACTCGTTACCTGAGAATACATAGTCAAGCCAAGTCCGCAGTGCATTCCCGGAGTTACCCCAACAGAACGCCGCTTCATACACTTTCTTAAGCGAAACTGCCCTGCAAGTCCATCTGGAATTTCAGAAGGAATATCAGGCGCATCCTGACTCACAAAAGGAAACGGAATTTTATTTTTAAATGCAAATTTTGCAGCACCTTCGCCAGCTAAAAGCATCATTTCGCGAATCATATCGTTGCTTTCGTAATGCTCAACGTTTTTTATTGAAACTTTTTTGTCGCCGTCCACACAAATATGAACTTCAGGCATAGAAATTTGAACCGCACCCGCCTTGTTCCGCCTTTCAATATTTTTTCTGGCAATTTCAAAAAGCGGCTTTAGTTCAGCACTGTCTTTATTTTTTTCAGCCTCAGCGTAAGTCATTCTTTTAACATCAACAATCGTCTTAAAAATTTCGCAATCTTCAACCCCGCCAGTTTCGCTAAGCGTAATTCTAAAAGAAAGTGCCCTGCTAATCTCCTTTAAGCCAAGCGCATAATCTTCAAGGCAAGTTTCGCAAAGCATTCTCGAAGCGCCCTCAGGAATGTAAAGAGTTGAACCGCGCACCATAGCACTTTTGTCAATTAAAGAATCCGGCATAACAGAACTTGCAGGGTCAGCAATGTGAATCCAAAGATACTTTCCGTCCCACGCAACCGCATCATCAGGGTCAGTAGAATGTTCTCCGTCAATCGCATAGCAAAAGCCACTCACCTTCAAACGCTCTTCCTCAGGCGGAGAAGAAAGACACTCGCTTGCTGACTGCATAGAAAGCCCCCACCGCACAGGATAAGGATTTCTTGTAATCTGCCAAATTCCCGTATCAAGCAAAAGTTTGTGAGCTCTTTCAGGCGTTTCCTTAATACCGGCATCGTGCAAAGTCCGACTCTTGTCTGTTTTTCCCAAAGCAAGCGCTTCCACATCAACCATAAATTTAGAATCTTCCGGCAGAAGTTTGTGCTGTCTAAGGCGCGCAATAAATTCATTTCTAATTTCAGCAGCCCTACCCTTTTCATCAGCCTTTTTTACGAGCAGGTCAATTTCAGCTTTTGGACGCGGACTAAAGCAAATTTTACCTTCCATCTGCGCCTTCAAATTCTGCACAAAAAAAACAGTATTTTTCAAAGAAGAATATAAAGTCCACGCATTTTCGCCCTTCACTTCCCCGTGAAAAAGCGAACACAAATCATCAAAAGACAAAATTTCGTTAGCACTAGCTTCGTCGCCCACAAGAAGTTCCCAACATTCCTTAATTTCAAGTGCAATTTCATTATCCTGACTCAAATTGTAAAGATTTTCTTCCTTACAGCCATATTTTTCGCAATCTTCCAAAACTTTTTCCAAGTCCAAAATCGGCCCCGCGCTAAGCAAAAGAATGTCCTTCGAACGCACATTCTGACTCGCAAAAACCGCCTTTTTAGAAGAAGTCGCCGGCGAAGACAAAAATTTTATCTGATATTTACCATTTTCATCGCTTCCAGTAACAGTCGCCACAGAATTTTTGTACAAAACCAAAGAATTATTTTGAATCATAGCACGATTTTACCTTAAGCAAGCCAACAAAACAAGGAGGGGAAATTTTTTATTTTTTTTAAGAGGATTTGGAGCAAATTTTACTTTCTCAAAATAAATTTTTTTTCTCACGCACACTGTGCGCTCGACTGCAAATTTTTTCAGAAATCCCGCTGTTCAGGGTTGTCATTCAAAACCTGTGGTTTTGAACGGCTTCGCCGCCCTTACCATCGGGGCTAGGCTTGGCTTACTCCACAATCCCAAGCAATCTGTCTCTAACCTTACCAAATTTTCTTATCATAAATCCTAAAATCAAACCAACCAAAAAAGCTGCAATAATCGTTCCAAGTCCCACGCTACCCAAATTTTTCAGCACAACAAGGCAGGTCACCGCAGAAATCAAAACCATAGAACAGTCAAAAGCAATTTTTATCTTTGCAAATTCAATTTTTGTCACCTCAGAAATAACTCCCATACAGCCCTCGCCGGCCAACGGAATTAAATTCACAGGAACATAAAGAAAAATTCCAAAAGCAACAAAAAAGCAGCTCAAAAGAGAAAGCAAAAGTCTTATAAAAAAATTTTCAGGACTCGGAATAAAAGAAACAAGATAATTACAAAAAGTAGTAAATTTTCCAAAAATAATTCCCACAGGAATTTGCAGTAAAATTTGCGGGCGAAATTCCTTTTTAAAAGCAAGAATCACAAACTGAATAAGAATAAGTGCAAGATGAAAAATAATCGTTGCATTACCCATTTCAATTCCCCAAACCCTAGTAATTGTGTAAGGAATAGAACTAACCGGCGAAACTCCCAAATCCGACTTCACAGAAAGGGCAATTCCCACAGTCATAATAAAAAGCCCTATAAAATAAAACGGAATCCGCATTTTAAGATTTTTAGTATCAAAATTTTTCATTCAAACATAATAATGATTTGCAATCAAAAAATTCAATAAGTTTGAAAATTCAATCAAGCCAAAACGTCATCACAAAATCCCTAAAAAAAGCCTTTAAAAACAAAAAAGCACTGCCACAGTTAAGCAGCAGTGCTCTTTAGACCAAACAAAAATTAGTTTTTAGCAGCTTTTTTAGCAGCCTTTACAGCCTTTTTCTGTTCAGCAGGATCAAGCTGGGTATTAACAGTTACTTTGTCATAACCAATTTCACCAGTAATAAGATTCTTAAGCCAAGGAGCATCAATTTTTTCACAAATGTTAAGTTCAGCATCCAAGTCATCAGGATTTTTAGCGAAGAACTTACATCTTGCCATAGCAGGAAGGAAGTTTACAGTTTCGCCAAGCTTAAATGACTCTTTTGCAGAAGCCTGAACACGTGCAATAATGTTCTGACCCTTAGTAGCCAAGAACAAGTGGGTTTCAGCACCAAGAGGCTCTTTGTTAGAAACTTTCATCTGCATATTATTTTCTGCAGCCGGAGTTTCAAGATATGAAAGATCTTCAGGGCGTACACCAAAGTATACTTCTCTACCTACATAATCTTTCAATGCAGCCTGCTGGTCAGCTGTAGGAACAAGTTCAAAAGAACCTTCATCAGCAATAATTCTGTCGCCATCTTTTTTGATTGTTACAGTTAAGAAGTTCATTGGCGGCGAACCAATAAATCCTGCAACAAATTTGTTGATTGGGTGATTGTACAAGTACAAAGGTTCACCAATCTGCTGAACGTGACCGTCCTTCATAACAACGATTTTTGTACCCATTGTCATAGCTTCAATCTGGTCATGAGTAACGTAAATCATTGTAGCCTGAAGTCTCTGGTGTAAAGCAGAAATTTCACCACGCATTGTAACACGAAGCTTAGCATCAAGGTTAGAAAGAGGTTCATCAAACAAGAAAACCTTTGGATTACGAACAATAGCGCGTCCTACTGCAACACGCTGTCTCTGACCACCCGAAAGTGCCTTTGGTTTACGATCCAAATATGGAGTAAGACCCAAAGAAGTAGCTGCTTCTTCTACACGGCGTTTAATTTCGCCCTTATCCATTTTGCGGATTTTAAGACCGAAAGCCATGTTGTCATAAACAGTCATGTGCGGGTACAAAGCATAATTCTGGAATACCATGGCGATGTTTCTGTCCTTAGGCGGAACATCATTCATAAGTTCTCCGTCGATGAGCAATTCACCTTCAGAGATTTCTTCCAGACCGGCAATCATACGGAGAGTTGTAGACTTTCCGCATCCTGAAGGACCTACGAATACACAAAAATCGCGATCCTCAATAGTGATATTGGCATTCTGAACGGCACGAACTCCACCGTCATAAATTTTACCAATACCCTTAAGTTCTACTTTTGCCAATTTTGGCCTCCCTAGGGGTTATATTATAACTTAA
>CAZXCR010000169.1:0-4798 GCA_964639315.1 uncultured Treponema sp.
ACTACTGGCCGCAGCTCTTACCGCGTTAGTCTGACCGTAAATTCGCTTGTAGTTTTCTTTCAAAAGTAGGATAAAAAATGGCTTTTGTTCAGTTTTCTAAGGTGTCGCTTGCCTTTGGCGACAGAGATATTTTAAAGGACGTTTCAGTAAATTTTGCTTCGGGAACAAAGGCTGCCCTTACTGGAGCTAACGGTGCCGGAAAATCAACTTTAATCAAAATTATGGCGGGGCTTATTGAACCAGACAGTGGCGAGCGGATTGCACAAAAAGACTGCCGCATTGCTTACCTGCCGCAAAGTGGTCTTGTTCACAAAGGCTGCACGTTAAAAGAAGAAGCTGACAAGGCTTTTTTGTGGGGATACGAAATTCAAAATCAGGCGGACGAAATTGGTGAGCAGCTAAAATCGAATCCGCAGAATATGGAAAAACTTGTTGAGCGGCATTCTGATCTTCTGGCAAAACTTGAAGAAAGCGGATGGTACCGTCGCGAGGCGGTTCTGGAACAAGTTCTTTTGGGCTTGGGATTTTCGCGTGAGGATTTTTCTAAGCGCACTGAAGAATTTTCTGGCGGATGGCAGATGAGAATTGCCCTTGCAAAAGCCCTGATGTGCGGTCCAGACATTCTGCTTTTGGACGAACCTACAAACTATCTTGATATTGAGGCGCGCAACTGGCTTGAAAAATTTTTAAATGAATTTTCAGGCGGATTTCTTTTGGTAAGCCACGATCGCTATTTTTTGGATCACACTGTAAATGAAGTTTATGAACTTTTTAACGGAGATTTAAAAAGATATTCGGGAAATTTTACGCATTACGAAGAAGTGCGCAAGGTGGAACTTAACACGCTGATTGCCCAGTACGAACAGCAGCAGCAGGAAATTCAGCATTTGGAAGATTTTATCCGCAGATTTGGTGCAAAGGCTACTAAGGCGGCTCAGGCTCAGGAAAGGCAAAAGATGCTTGATAAACTTCTTGAAAATAAAATTGAAATTCCTGAAAGTCTTAAAAAAATTCACTTTTCGTTCCCAGAAGCTCCTCATTCGGGGCAGATTGTGCTTACCTTAAAAAATATCTGCAAAAATTATGGCGGACCGAACATTCTGGATAATCTTGAACTTGTTCTTGAAAAGGGCGAGCGGCTTGTGGTTGCCGGACGAAACGGTGCTGGAAAATCAACTTTGCTAAGAATTATTGCCGGTGTGGACAAGAATTTTTTTGGCGAAATAAAGTTGGGCAGCGGAGTTTCTGTTGGATATTTTAGTCAGGATAGTGCAGAAAAAATTACCGGTTCAGAAAGCATTCTTGAACGACTTGAATCAAAAGCGCCTCTTGAGCTTATTCCAAAAATCCGCGATATGCTGGGAGCTTTTTTGTTCCGTGGCGACGATGTTTACAAGAGCATAAATGTTCTTTCGGGTGGTGAAAAAAGTCGCATTGCACTGCTTGAACTTTTGTTGCGCCCGGTAAATCTTTTGGTTCTTGATGAACCTACGAATCACCTTGATATGCACTCAAAGGACGTTCTTCTTGATGCGCTTAAGGATTTTGGCGGAACTGTAATTTTTGTAAGCCACGACCGCGGTTTTATTGAAGACCTTGCAACTCGTGTTCTGGAACTTCATCCGGGAAAATTCAGAAATTTTGTGGGCGATTACAAATATTATATGCAACGCTTGCAGGACGAAGAAAATGCGCTGAATGGAAATCCTGTTGCTGAAAATAAAAAAACTGCCGCTCCTGAAGAAACTAAAAGTGCTTCTAAGTTGAGTTGGGAAGAGCAGAAGAAAAAAGAAGCTGAACGCCGCAAGAATGAAAAAGAAGTTGAAAAAATTGAAAAGCAGATTGCGGAACTCGAAGAAAAAAAATCTGTTCTTGAAAATCAGATGGGAAATCCTGAAGTTTATTCAAATGGTGAAAAGGCAAAACTTGTTCAAAAACAGATTGATGAAATTGCCGCTGAACTTGAAGTTTTAAATTCTCGCTGGGAAGAAGCCGCTGAAAAACTCTGCTAGTTTTTTTTGTTAAGAAAGTGATTTTTATTAACAGGTCGAATTTCGAGTTTAAACAAAATTTACAAAAAGGGTGAAAAAAACTAGCCCCGATTGTAGCAGCGCCGAAAGCGTTCCGGAGCGATAGCGGAGGAATGAAAGCGAATGCTGAAACTGCGGAAAGCGGGATTCCTAAAAAAATTTACGGTCGGAACGTAAAAAAAAATGTGGCAAAAAAAAAGTTTTGCTCCAAGTAAGTAAAAATTGCAAAAACTCGAATTTTAACCTAACAGAAAATTCTATTGGTAACCAGCGGACGCGGGTAGAAAATGCAAGACACGGTGGTTGAACTTGCCGAAACTCGGGAATCAATTGTAAGGTTGCTACGAACAGCGGATTCCTAAAAAAATTCGACACGTGGAACGTGGCGCGCTTGAGGGAAAAAAAATTGCTCCAAGTAAGCAAAAAATCCTATCACTAACAGCCGCTGTGAAGGGAAACTTCGCCGCTGTCTAAAAATTTTGTGCTTCCGTCTTGGGTTTTTACAATCAGTTTGGCGTCGTCGCTTATTCCCAAAACTGTGCATTCATACCTGCCGTTTTTTGAGCCGATTACGGGCGTTACTGTAATTTTTTTTCCGGTAAGGTTTGAGCGGTTTTTGTATTCTTCCATTGCTTTTTCTTTGACTGAATTTGTACCGTCAATTATTTTTATTACTTCTGAAATGGCGCCCGCTGCAAGTTCACTGCGCATATAATTTTTGCTTTCGTGAATTATTGACCCTGCGCTTTTTTTTAGTTCTTCAGGAAATTCTTTATTTTCTGCAATGTTTATTCCAATTCCAATTACGGCTGCATCTACTGTGCCAGTTTCAAGATTTGTGTTTCCTTCCGTAAGAATGCCGCAAATTTTTTTGTCGCCAATAAAAATGTCATTTACCCATTTTATGCTGCATTCTGTTTTGTAGATTTTTTTTATTGCACGGCAAACTCCCACCGCAGCCTGTGTGGTAATTTTTGCAGCTTCGATTGCTTTTTTTGGAGCATAGATTATTGAAAAATAAATTCCAGTTTGCGACGGAGAATAAAATTTTCTTCCGAGTCTTCCGCGCCCCTGAGTTTGTTCAGCTGCAATGCACACGGTTTTGTTTAGCTCTGAAGAACTTTGGTTAAGAAGCAGTTTTTTTGCCTGAGTGTTTGTGGAATCAGTTTTTGTAAAAAAAATTATTTTTATGTGACTGTCGGCTTTTATTTTTTTTAGTGCGTCTTCAATTGATTTTTGGTTGAACTGATTTTCTGCAATGAGTCGGTAACCGCTGTTGCTTACGGCTTCTATGCTGGCTCCTTCTTCCTGAAGTGATTTTACGGCTTTCCAAACTGCAGTTCTGCTTACGCCGCAAAGTTCTGCGAGTTTTTCTCCCGAAACAAATTCATTTTTTTTCTGTTCGTCCTGAAGTTTTTTTAAAACGGTTTCTTTTACGTTCATTTTGTTTTCCTGATTAAAAAATGATTGTTAACCTTAAAAATTTTATTTAGGTTGACAATAAAAATCTCTGAGTTTATATTTTTACAAGAATTTATTTTATTAAATTTTAGGGCAAAATTCGAGTTTAAATAAAATTTACAAAAAAGGTGAAAAAACTTAGCCCCGATTGTAGCGGCGCGAAGCGTTCAAAAACGCAGTTTTTGAATGAAACCGCGAAAAGTCGCAACCTGCGGTTGCTAACGAGTTTTGTTCCAAAACTCGCAGATTTTTTTGTTAAGAAAAGAATTTTTTATTAAAGCGAAAATTTTGTCAGTAACAGCTAGAACGTAAAAAAAATTTGTGGCAGGAAAAAAATTTTGCTCCAAGTAAGTAAAAATTCCAAAAACTCGAAAAAGGAGAAATGTTTTTATGAACCAGAAAAATATGTCGTTAAGTTTAAGAATTTCTTTTGTGGCGGTTTTTGCTGCAATAATTTGTGCGGGTTGTTTTATTTCAATTCCGCTGCCGGGCGGCGTTCCAGTTACGCTGCAGAATTCTTTTGCATTAATTTCGGGCTGTGTGCTCGGAAGTTTTTACGGAGCAGCTTCGGTGGCAGTTTTTTTAATTTTAGGGATTACAGGAATTCCGGTTTTTTCAGGGATGAAAGGCGGATTTGCCCACTTGCTTGGCGCTACCGGCGGTTTTTTGTGGGGATACCTTTTTGCGTCTCTTGTTGCGGGGTTGATTTTAGGAAAGCCTAAATTTTCTGAGAAAAAATTTTCTTTCCTTCAGATTTTAAAAATCACTTTTGCATACGGAGCGGGACTTTTTATTCTTTATGCTTTTGGAATTGCCTGGTTCATTTTTTCTAAGGGCGGACTTTCTGAAAGCCTTACAATGCAGCAGGTTCTTTTGTGGACTTTGATTCCGTTCATTCCGGGAGACATTGTAAAATGGATAATTGCCGTGGCATTAACTGCGGTGCTTCGTCCTGTAGTGGCGCGCTATCTTTTTACTGATTCAGACGGAAGTGAAAAAAAGGCACTTGAGGCTTTGAAAAATAAAAATCACGCTGATGCAGCAAAATCTGAAATCGAATCAGAATTTAAAACTGAATAAAATCTGGAAAATAGAATGAATAAAACTGCAGTCAGTGTAAAAAATGTTTATAAAATATTTCCGCTGGATTCTCGAAAAAACAAATTTAATGTGGCGCTTGAAGACGTGAGTTTTGAAATTGAACGTGGCTCTTTTACGGTAATTGGCGGTGCAAACGGAAGCGGAAAAAGTGTTCTGATGAATATAATTTCTGGTCTTATGAAAGCTTCTGACGGCAAAGTGGAATG
>CAZXCR010000170.1:0-4784 GCA_964639315.1 uncultured Treponema sp.
GGAATAAAACTTTTTGGATTAGACAAAGATGCCTTTGAACGTAGCGTTTTTATCAGCGGCGAAACAAAAAAGAAGGCGCAAAAAACCGACAGCATAAATGCAAAACTCAACAATCTTGTAGAAAATACTGACGACACTTTGAACTTTAAAAGCGCGCAGAAAATTTTAAGCGATGAAATAAAAAAATATTCTTCAACTCGCGCGGATTTTTCAATAATTTCTGACTTAAAAAATCAACTTTTATCTTGCCAGGAAAATTTGCAGAAAATTGAAAATTCAGAAAATCTACTCAAAGGAAATTTGCAAAATCTTGAGGAAGAAAAAACTAAACTGCAAAAAATAAATTCTTCGCTTAGCAAACTTGACCAAATAAAAATTCTCTTTGCCCAAAAACAATTAACTTCACAGGAAGAACTTGAACTTTCTAATTTGACTGAAGTCTTTAAAAATACAAATTTCAGTGAATACGAAAAAAAATTTGATTCTTACGGCAAAAAAATTGCGGACTTAAAAAATCTGCAGGAAGAAATTGCTTCTTTAGAAAAAGATTCCGCTGCGAAAAAAAACGGCGCAAAAATATTTTTTATATTGTTAGGAATTTTGTGTGAGGCAGCGGGAATTTTTTTAACTTTCAAATTTAAAAACTTTGTAAGTTTTGCGCCTCTTATTTTAGGAATTATATTTTTTATTTTGGGAATTCTTTTTGGCATAAAAAATAAAAAGTCCGCTGCAAATAAAAAAAATTTAAAGAAAGCTAAAAAACAAAAAAAGCTTCTCGAAAAAGAAATTTTTACTTTTCAAAGAGAAGCGTTAATCTCCGCAAAAAAGAATAAAAATGCTGATTTTGAATTTGCAAAAATTTACAGTGATTTTTCTTCGTACAAAAATCTGCTTAAGAAAAAAAATGAAAAAACTGAACTTGAGAAAAAATTTAATTTAAAATTCGAAGATATTTTTTCTAAAATAAATTTTCTTGAAACAGAAAAATCCAAATTGCAAAAAGAAATAAGTGTGCTTGAAAAAGAAAATTTTGAGCTTAGCGAAGAAGTTCAAAAAAAGGATGATGAAGAAAACAAAAAAATCGAACTTGAAAAAAAACTTTTTGACGCGAAAAAAAAGTGCCGCATTTTTGAAAACGCAAAAAATTTTCTTGAAGAAGCAAATGAAAATTTGTGCCGCACTTATTCTTCAAAAATGATTTCGAGTTTTAAAAAATATTTTTCGATGCTTTCCCAAAAAGAAATTTTTATAGATGCCAATTTTTCGTCTTTTGTAAATTCCAGCGGCAGAACTTACGCCGAAGATTTTTTTAGCGCCGGCTACGCTGAACTAACTGATTTCTGCACAAAACTTGCGCTCACAGATTCAATGTTTGAAAAGGAAAAACCGCCGCTTATTCTTGACGATCCTTTTTTTGCTCTTGACCAAAAGAATTTGAGCCGCGCACTCGAACTTGTAAAAAAACTTTCGAAGGAAACGCAAATAATTTATTTTACCTGCCACAAAAGCCGCGACTTAAACTGCGAGTAAAACTGCGAGTAAACCGAGAGTTAAATCACGACTAAAAACGCGACTTTTAATTTTTAAGAAATTTCGTATACTAGACCTATGTTTGAACTTAGAGTTGAAGCGCATTTTTGCGCGGCGCATTTTTTAAAAGATTACAAGGGCAAATGCGAAAATTTGCATGGTCACAATTACAAGGTTTACGCTCACGTAAAGGGCAGCAAGTTGGACGAAGGCGGAATGTTGATTGATTTTGGTGATTTGAAAAAAGCCCTCAAAGACATTTGTGATTCGCTAGATCATACAAATTTAAACGACAATCCATTTTTTAATCAAAATCCAAGTGCGGAACGAATTGCCGTTTTTATTTACAAAAATTTAATCACTAAACTGCCAGTTTTGGATCTTTCAAAAAGCAGCGAAAAAAATTTAGGTGATCAAACTCACATTAGCGCAATTGATGTTTTTGAAACAGAAACAAACCGCGCCCGCTACCTTCCAGATTAAAACTTCAGCAGAAAAAATTTTGTCAGTAACCCGCACCAGTTACTGATAGAAGTTTTTAGTTAAGAAAAAAATTTCTTCGAATCAGACAATTTTCATCAGTAACCCGCCCGCGCGTAATGTCGCAGATTCCCGAGCTACCAATAAAATTTTCAGTTAATAAAAAAATTATTTCTTAACAAAAAAAAATCCGCGAGTTACCAATGAAATTTTCGGTTAACGAAAAATTTATTTCTTAGGCTGAATTTCGAGTTTAAATAAAATTTACAAAAAAAAGTGTAGGAAAACGAAAGACCCGGTGGTTGAGCCTGTCGAAACCACCATCTATAAGTAAGTCGCTTGATTTCGACTCTCTCAATCGAGTCGCAGGCTTACGCCTGCTTCACGAGTTTTCTTGCAAAAACTCGCGGTCTTTCTTGATAAGAAGAGAATTTTTTATTAAAGCGGAATTTTGTCAGTAGCAGGCAAAAAACTCGAATTTTGACCTCTTAACAAAAGTTCCGCGAGTTACCAATAGAATTTTCAGTCAAGAAAAAAAATCTATTACTTAAGCCAAGCGCACCGGAATTCCGTCTTTTGCAAGAGCGTCTTTTATTGAAGAAACCGTGTATTCTCCTGTGTGAACCATCGACGCAATCAACGCGGCATCTGCCTTACCTTCCGTAAGAACTTTTGCAAGATGCTCCGGTTTTCCACCGCCACCAGAAGCAATTACTGGTACGCTCACATTTTCGCTGATTAGTTTTGTAAGATTTATTTCGTAACCGTTGCGCGTTCCATCAGCGTCGATTGAATTTAGCACAATTTCGCCCGCACCAAGAGAAACCGCCTCTTTTGCCCACGCTAGCGCGTCAAGTTCAGTTTGCACTCTTCCACCGTTTATAAAAACTCTGTAACCGCTCGGCATTTTACTGTCGCGCGCGGCATCCATTCCAAGCACAATGCACTGTCTTCCAAAAACTTTTGCGCCGTCTTTTATTAACTGCGGATTTTTTACCGCCTGCGAATTCAGCGAAACTTTTTCTGCACCAGCAAGGATTGTAGAGCGAATGTCATCAAGATTTGTAATTCCTCCGCCAACACAAAACGGAATAAAAATTTTACCTGCAACCTTAGAAATTAAATCAAGAATAGGGCCGCGTCCTCGAGCAGAAGCCATAATGTCGTAAAAAACAAGTTCATCAACTCCCTGCGCATAATATTCTGCAGCCATTTCAACTGGGTCACCAATATCAACATTATTTTTAAATTTTATTCCCTTCGTTGTACGTCCGTCTTTTACATCAAGGCAAACAATAATTCTTTTTTTTAACATTTGATTTTCCTATTCAGCAATAAAATTCTTTAAAATCTGCATTCCAGCCCTTCCAGACTTTTCCGGATGAAACTGAAACACACTGATATTATCTTTTTCGATTACACACGGAACTTTTATTCCGTAGTCAGCACAGGCTTTTATTACAGAATTTTCTTCAGGCTGAATTACGTAAGAATGAACAAAATAAAAACTTGCGTCACTTCTTACATCTTTAAAAAATCTTGAACCGCCGTTAAAAAACGAAATGTCGTGCCAGCCCATATTCGGAACCTTTAGTGGCTCTACACCCTGCTCCTTCCACAGCGAAGAAAAATGCCTGATTTTACCGGGAATAAGACCCAAACATTCCGTGTCGCCCTCTTCGCTAAAGTCAAAAACAATTTGCGCCCCTAAACAAATTCCCATCATCTGCTTTCCGCTTGCAACAAAATCTTTTATAAAAGAATCAAATCCAGTTTTTTTTAACTGACCCATTGCGTAAGAAGCTTCGCCAACTCCGGGAAAAATAATTTTTTGCACATTTTTTAAATCCGCCGGATTTTTTGAAAGAACATAATCTGCCCCAAGAGCCTTTAGCGCACGTTCAACACTCGTAATATTTCCAGCATTATAATCAACAATTCCAATCATAGTGCAAACTTTATCATTTGTGATTTTTAGTTTCAATCTATTATTTGGGCGCGTGTAATGTCGAAAATTTTTCTTTGGAGCAAATTTTTTTTTCTGCCACAAATTTCTTTACGTTCCGGCAGTAAATTTTTTTTAGAAAGCCCGCTGTTCAGGGTTGTCATTCAAAACCTTTGGTTTTGAACGGCTTCGCCGCCCTTACCATCGGGGCTAGGTTTTCTTAGCAAAACATTGGGCGTTAAGAAATTAAATTTTTCTACCGAAAATAAAAATATGAATATTCCTGAACTTGCTTCATTATGTATTGAAGTGCTAAAAGACTGGCGCGTAATTGTAATTACAATTGCAATGATTCTTTTTATTGAACTTGCAAATTATGTTGTAAAATACAAAAAAAAGGCTCCGCGCGTAAAAACTAAAATTAAAAAAATTACTCCGCCGCCAGAACAAAAACCTGAAGAACACAAAGAAGCTTCAGAAAATTCAGAACATCCAGCCCCGCAGGAAACTTCTGGCAGTAAATAAGCAACATATCGCAGAATATGCGCGAGTTACCAATAGAATTTTTAGTTAATAGGTCGAATTTCGAGTTTTTTGCAATTAATCATTTAAGCGCCGATTGAGAGAGTCGAAATCAAGCGCCTGTTGCTGATAGAATTTTCTGGTTAAGAAAAAATTCTCTACATTACACGCGGGGCGCGGTTACTGATAAAATTTCTTGTTAACAAAAAATTTAATTTCTTAACAAAAAAAGCCGCAAGCGAAGCTTGCTCTGCGAGTTTGTGACTGTTACTGACAAAATTTTCTGTCTCACAAAAATCAATTTCTT
>CAZXCR010000171.1:0-4753 GCA_964639315.1 uncultured Treponema sp.
AAAATCCGCACTTACCAAAGGTCTTTTATTTAAAATCCGCTTTAAATGATTTTTAGATTTAAAATCATTTCTATACAAAAAGGCGGCACTAACAAGATTTTCGTCTTCGATTTTCTGCTTACTTTCAAAACAAAAAGCAAAAGACGCGCCTCCATTGCTTATTACAAAATTCTGAAGATGCGCCCGCTGACTTTCTGTAAACGCATAATACATAAAAGATTTTTTAGGATTTTTACATTCAGACCTTACCGCCGCCGAATTCAGCGCAAAAAGATTTTCGCCGTTATACACAAGATTTGATTTTTGAGTTCTAAGATTAAGAAAAATCAGCAGCGAAAGTAAAAAAATAAAAAATGCACCGCTAACAGAATAAAGCGCAATAAGAATTTTTTTGTTCATATTTACATACTACCGCTAAAAAAAAAATTGCTCTATACTAAAAAAATGCTCGCTCTTATTCCGCACAAAGACATTTTGTTTTCGCTTTCGAAGTTCCAGGAAAATTTTATTTTCTGTGCAAACAATTATCCAGAAAAATCTTGCAATTTTATTCCAAACTTTCCGCTCTGGGCTTTTATTGATTCTGAAAATTTTGAAAAAGAATTTAATCTTAGCGAGTGCAGCGAATGTGTTTTTACAAAAGTTGATTTTAATGAAGAAAAGAAATTTTATTTTTCCCTTGAATTTTTTTACGGTGACTCAAAAGAAAATAAGAGGGAAGCAAAAATTTTCTTTGCTCAGCAAATTTCCCAAAAAAAACTTAATCTTGATTTTATAAACTCAAAACTTTCTTACAAAATTTTTCCGCTAAAAATGAAGGTATTTAAAATTGGCAACGTGCTAGAAAAAAACTTTTCGTGGCAAATTTTTGATGAAAAGTGGATTAAAATCAAAAAATAAAGGGAACTTTTTAAAATCACTTTTAAAAAATTCCCTCTGTAAAAAAATATTTTCAATTTTCTTTTAGAAACAAACTATTTTATTACCTTTTCGCCACGATCCATTGCAACAAGACCGGACTTTAAAAGTTCAAGAATTCCGTAAGGTTCAAGCAGTTTGATTAAAGAAGAAATTTTATCTTCGCTTCCAGTTGCTTCTACAATCAAAGAATTTTCTGCAACATCAACAATGTGCGCACGGAAAATATTGCAAGTTTCAATAATAACCGCACGACTGCTTCCGTTAGCCTTAACTTTTATTAAAGCCATTTCGCGCTGTGTAGTTGAAGAAGATTCGCAGTGTTCAATAGAAATAACTTCTACGAGCTTCGAAAGCTGCTTTTCAATCTGCTCCAGAATATATTCATCGCCACAAACAACAATTGTCATTCTTGACTTATTTGGATCTGAAGTTTCGCACACGTTCAAAGAATCAATATTGTAACCGCGGCGGCTAAAAAGTCCTGAAACCCGACTTAAAACTCCAGCGTGATTTTCAACCAAAACAGAAAGCACATATTTTTTGTCCATAATCATTCCTCCAGGATTTAAAATTCACTCATCAGCGGCGTCTTCTTTGTAAACGCCCAAAAGCCTTACCGACTCTGTATTTTCTTTGAGTTCGCTCAGTAATGATTGTATAAAATCATTTGACTCATTGCAAACATTTTTCACTTCAAGGTCAACATAAAACCAACTTTTCCACAATTCACCTTTTATGGGTCTGGATTCAATTCTTGTCATATTTAAATTACGGCGGGCAAAAACTCCGAGCGTTCGGTAAAGAGCACCGCTTTCATTTTTTGTAGTAAAAATCAAACTCGCCGTGTTAGCGTCGCAGTTGCTATTCAAAAATGAATTTTTTTTCGCAATCACAACAAAACGCGTATAATTGCTTTTTTCATCCTGAATATCTTCAGCAAGAATATCAAGATTATAAAGTTCAGCATTTACGGTTGAAGCAATTGCAGCCTTTGTTTTGTCCTCGCAAAGAGCAACGTGTTCAGCAGCAGTAGCAGTAGAAACAGAATCGATTAAAGTCCAGTTTTTGTGCTTTTCCAAAAAATTTTTAGACTGACCAAATCCCTGCGGATGAGAATAAACGGTTTTAATGTTATCAATTGAAGCGCCTTTACAAACCAAAAGCGAATGATGAATGCTCAACATTACCGACGCTGCAATGACAATGTCGCCGTTACGCACAAAATTATCATAATTCTGATAAATTGAACCGTTCAAACTGTTTTCAATGGGAATCATTCCGCATTCAATTTTGCCACTCGAAACTGCCGCAAAAACATCCGAAAACGAATCAAGTGCAAGTGGCACAGCGCGCGAATTAAAATACTTTTTTACCGCCTGTTCAGCATAAGCACCTGGCTTTCCTGAATAAGCGCATAAAATTTTTTTTGACGAAGTATCCATTTTTTAAGCAAAATCAATTAGCTGATTAAAAAGTTGAACTGTTCCAGCTGACGGTACGCAAAATATCGCCAAAAACACCAGCCGCAGTAACGCCAGCTCCAGCACCGTAACCGCGTACTGTAAGCGGAATTGGAGTGTAGCGCGCTGTATGGAATACAAAGGCATTTTCTCCGCCACGAACTCCGTAAAGAGGATCATCCTGACCAACTTCAAGCATTCCTACGCTAACCTTGCCGTCTTTAATTGAAGCTGCCATACGAAGAACCTTATTTTCTTTTTTAAGTGCAGCCATTTTTTCATCAAAGTAAGAATCAAGTTCAGGCAGTTTTGCCAAAAATTCTTCAGTTGTGCCTTCAAGACTAAAGTCCGCTGGGAAAATAGAACGCATTTCAATATCAGAAAGTTCAATTTCCATTCCAGCTTCACGAGCAATAATAAGAGCTTTGCGGGCAACATCAGTGCCTTTTAAGTCATCACGCGGATCCGGTTCAGTGTAGCGCAGTTTTTTTGCTTCAAGAACCGCTTCGCTAAACTTCTTGCCTTCATCAAGTTTTCCAAAAATATACGAAAGCGAACCAGACATAATTCCGTTGAATCCAGTAAGTTTATCGCCTGACTTAAAAAGATTCTGCAAAGTATCAATAATTGGAAGACCCGCGCCAACATTTGTTTCGTACAAAAAGCGCACGTGCATTTCGTTAGCAGTTTTTCTAAGCTGATGATAAAATTCCATACTCATCGAATTAGCTCTTTTATTCGGAGTTGCAATGTTCATTCCAGCTTTTAAAATATCAATGTAGCGTTCCGGAAGATCGTAACTTGCCGTACAGTCCACAAAAATTGGATTAAGCGGCTTTGTTTCCTTTACAAATTCAAGAATTTCATCAAGATTTGTTTTTTTGCCGTTAAGTTTAACCTTGTCTCTCCAGCCGTTAAGTTCAATTCCTTCAGCGTCAAAAATCATTCCGTCAATATTTGCAATCGCCATAACTTTAATGTCGATTCCCTGATCCAAAAGGGACTTCTGCTGTTCATTAATCTGGTCAAGCAAAGTACCGCCAATTGTTCCAGCACCAAAAGCGTAAACCTGAATTGACTGAACTGTATTGAAGAAAAACTGATGCACAACGCGAACCGCCATATCACCATCTTCCGCCTTAATTACTGCGGAAATTGAACGTTCGCTTGAACCCTGCGCAATTGCCAAAATATTTATATCGCGACTTGCAAGAGAATCAAAGAAAGTACCGGCAACTCCACGTTTTTGCTTCATTGCATCGCCAACAATCGAAACAATGGCACAATCTTTTTGAACTTCAATCTGATTTATAAGTTTTGTGCTGATTTCAAGAGAAAATTCATTTTTTAGAACATCCTGAACCTTATCTGAAAAAGCCTTTCTTACGCAAAACGAAAGCGTATATTCCGAAGAAGACTGAGTAATCAACAAAATTGAAATTCCAGCGTTGCTAACCGCAGAAAAAATACGTGCGGCCATGCCTTTTCTGCCCTTCATTCCAGAACCGCTTACAGAAATCATTGAGCAGTCCTTAAGGCAACTGATTCCACGAACAGGACCGGCATCTTTTTCGCTTTCAAAAGGTCCTCTGCCAATACAAGTTCCGCGGGCATTAGGATTGTGAGAGTTTAAACTCCACGCCTCAATATTTTTTGAAGCAAGAGGAGCAAGGGTTTTTGGATGCAAAACTTTAGAACCAAAGAAAGAAAGTTCCATTGCCTCTTCGTAACTCATATCTTTTACAAGGATAGCGTCTTTTACAACCCGCGGATCTGCTGTGTAAATTCCGTCTACATCAGTCCAGAATTCAACTCTCGAAGCACCAAGACAAGCACCTACAATTGCCGCACTAAAATCTGAACCATTACGACCCAAAAGTCCCATAACAGGCTTGCAGCCAGTTCCGCCAATCCATGAACAAATAAATCCCGGAAGTAAAAGAATTTGTGCAGAAGGAGAAGTTCCATCGCGCCAGTCAGCAAAAGCATCGGCACAATGAGCATAGTCAGGGTCGCCTTCCTTTTGATTTCCTGTAGTAAAAATATATTTGCGCGAATCAAGAAGAATTACGCTCTGACCCTTAGCAAGAAGAACGGCTTCCACGATTGGAGCGCACATAAGTTCACCCATTCCCATAATTCTGCAGTGAACGCTGTCTGGACATTCCTGAAAATTCACAATTCCCGTAAGAAGTTTTTCAAGTTCCTTAAGATTTTCGTTGATTTTTTCAAAAACCTTATCAGAATCAAAAGAAGGAAGAACTGATTTAATTTCAGCACAAATATCGCTGTGAATAGTTTTTATTTCGTTAATATAAAAAAGCGGATCATTACCTAAAACACATCCGTCAATTGCCGCTTGAAGTTTATTA
>CAZXCR010000172.1:0-964 GCA_964639315.1 uncultured Treponema sp.
AATTTTTAGTTAAGAAATAGATTTTTTCTTAACTAAAAATTCTATTTGTAACAGGCGCAATCGGCTGTTACTGAGAAAATTCCCTATATAATAAAAAATCTATTTTCTTAACAAAAGTCGTGCGAGTTTCGCTTGTCGAAACCAATTTGTAAGTAAGTCGCTTGATTTCCACAGACGCAATCGGCGCTTAGATGATTAATTGTAGCAAACTCGAAATTCGCCCGTTAATCGCCCATAAGATGAGACTTGTAATCTTCAGAAACCGAAGCTTTTATTTCTTCAGCGATTTTTGGATAAGCGCGTTGCTGGCACTGTTTTAGAGAAAAATTTGCTGTTTTTGTCCAGCGCTTGTTCCAGGTGTAAAAAGTTTCAGTTTTGTCGCGGTTAGAAAGTCTTATTTCAATAAACGGATAAATTGCGTAAATATCATCGCTTACAAGCAAATTGTCATCAATAGAAACTGTAAGAGTGTAATTGCTCGAAGCGCTTTGTTTTGTAGAAATAATAAAGCCAAAGTTGCTAAAAATATCTGTAATTGCCGAAGTTATAATTCCGCCCTGATCGCCCTGAATGTCCAAGTACAGTGGAATGTCCTGTTCGTCCAAAGTTCCAAAAATTGCATCACTTGAAATTTCGTAAATTGTATCTTTGTACTCTGCTTTTTTAGACGGATTTATTAAAAATCCAAAATAAAGTTTTGAAATAAGTGAATAGCCTTCGTCCCGCGATTTGTAAAGATATTTGTAGCGCAAAATCTGCTCTTTTGTTCCCAGCGCAAGATCGTAAAGCGATTCATAATTATTTTTTGCCTTTAAAATTTCAGGTTCGTATGCTGACCACGCTGCTTCCCTGTCAATAAAAGCCGCAACATAATAAATTTTTTCTTTTTTCGAATAATAAGTTTCAGAATAATCCACCGCCACAAGATCCATCTGCGAAATAATCATTGTGCTTTGGTCAATGC
>CAZXCR010000172.1:974-4714 GCA_964639315.1 uncultured Treponema sp.
TTCGTCATTTTGCTGTTTGCTTTAGTTTCAGAAATAACCTGCGCCTTAAAATATGAAGCAATGTCGCCTAAAGCCTTTGCCTTTGCAACGTCTGGATCTTCGCCGCGTCCAACTCTTGCAATATATTTTTCTTCCGGATAAACCGAGTCTCTGTCTGAAATCCATTTTGGATCGCGTGCAAAACTAAAAACTGCTGCAGTTAATGTTAAAAACATAAAAGTTGCAAATTTTTTCATTAAAAAAACTCCTGTATACTCCTGCAAGTAAAGGTCATTTACTAAAAATTCAAATTTTCCCAAACCGCAAAGGAGCGCATAATGCAAATTTGTCAAGATAAAATTTACCTTCTATTTGATTTACGCAATTATAGTTCTGTGGATTTTTCTCGTCAACTTTTTTGATAGGGCGAATTTCAAGTTTGCTCGTAAGTTTTACTTACTTGGAGCGAATTCCTTTTCTCAAGCTTGCGACTTTTTTCTCGCGCACGCTGTGCACTCGGTGTTTCCTTAGCCATATTTTTGGCAGTAAGTAAAATAGATGTTATCAAAAAGACCGCGAGTTTTCGAAGAAAACTCGGAGAGCAGGTGTAAGTCTGCGACAATTCCGCTGTCCAGGGTTGCCGTTCAAAACCTTTGGTTTTGAACGGCTTCGCCGCCCTTACCATCGGGGCTAGGCTTGGCTTGTTTTTTGCGTTAAGAAAAAATCTTGTAGTAACCAGCGCGTGCGGTACTCGCAGAAAATTTTCTATCTAACAAATAAAATTTCTGAAAAAAAATGCTCCTCTTAACTACTCGCGCAGAATATGCGTTAGCAAAAAGTCGCAAGTGATAAAATCTCTGTTTTTTAGTAAAGCCTAGCCCGCTATGAAGGCCCGAAGTTCCTGCAACTTACAAATGAAATTTTCCGTCTAACAAAAAATTTTATTCTTAACAAAATAATCTCGCGAGTTTTCGTAAGAAAACTCGGGAAAGCAGGCGTGTTTACAGTTGCAGGAATGGAGCGATAGCGCAAGGCCGGAACAGCGGACGTAAGTAAAGAACCTGCTCCACAAAAAAAACTAAAAAAAATTGACAACAGGAAGTTAATTGCTATATTATTTTATGAGTGTTCAAAAATTTTGTAACTTTTTTGTTAGAAAAGATTGGCATTTATTAAAGAGGCAGTTTTTCTGCTGATTTAGAGGAGTTTTTAATGAAAACAAGTAAATTGGTTCTTTCAACAATGGCTCTTGCTGGTGTTCTTTGTTCAGTTGCATTTGCAAAACCAAAGTCACCAAAAGTTGTAGCAAATCGCCCTGAACTTATTGACTGGCAGGGTGCAACTCTTGCAAAAGAAATTCCTGAATGGGTTGAAAAAGTAAACGACGGAGACAACGGAGAAGTTGCAAAGGCTCTTAAAATTGACGAAAGCGAATTTCAGGTTTTTGTTGTTAATGGACGTGGTTCTGATCTTGACTTTGTAAAAACTTGGGTTGATAACATTGATGCTCGCCGTGAAATTCAAACATCAATCAGTCAGGTTCTTGCAACAACAGCAGAAGCTGCAATGAACGGTATGGAAGGTCTTGACGGCGCTACAAAAGAAAAGATGTACAACGATTCTGTTCAGATGGCAAGCGCAATTGAACTTTCAGGACTTCTTAAGAAAGCTTCATATTGGGTAAAAACTAGAACACTTCCTGTTGGAATTAAACCTAAGAAAGCAAAGGATTCTGACTACGTTATAGAATATACATACTATGTTGTATTCACAATGGACAAAGAACTTTATACAGAACAGGTTAACAAGGCAATGGCTGGAGTTGATGAGTTCACTTCAGAAGAATCTTACCTTAAGAAAGTTTTGGCTGAAAAAATTAGCCAGACAATTCTTCCTGGAAACACTGTAAGATACGAAAAAACAGCAGAGTAGTCTGAGGTTTTCTTCTAAGGCGCGGGTCGGTAATGATCCGCGTTTTTTTTTGCTCTTTTTTGAATTTTGAAATATAGTTTAAAGGCTGAGGAATTAGAATTTTCTGTTAATAGAAAATCTATTTCTTAACAAAAAAATTCTATTGGTAACTCGCGCAGAATATGCGTGAGCAAACGCCCTTTAAGCGAACTTTTGGGAGAAATTATGAAAACTAAAAAATTTGTGATTTTGTTTACGCTGCTTTTTTGCATTGAAAAAATTTTTGCTGACGAATTTATTACTGACTGGAAGGGTAAAAATACTGGCAGTGAAGCGCTCCCTTCGTATGTTGAAAGTCTTTTTGAAAATGATAATCCAAAAAAAATCATAAAAAAATTTAATCTTAACAAAAATGACCTGCTTTTTTACGATTCAGAAACTGCGATGGGCAAAGAAATTGCCGAAGGAACCGCGCGTTTAAAGGTAAAAGGAATGGCCGGTGAAGCAATAAAAAAGGCGAGTGGCGAAGAGGAACTTGTGCTGAATGTTGTAAATTTAAAAAAGGTCTACGAAAGCTGGATTAAAATTGAAGGAGATAACGGTTCGTATTATAAGGCTTATTCCGTGTACAAACTTAGTAAATCTGATTTTGATGATAATGTTGAACTTGCAAAACTTGCGCGCGAAAAATTTAATGCTGAACTAGAAGAGGCAAAAAAACTCGAAAAAAATTTGCAGAGTAAAAATGAAATGGAACTTGAAGAAGAAGTTAATTCAATCCTTGATGAAATTGAAATTTCAGTGGAGGAATAAAGACTTTTTTAATAAAATTTTCTGCATAAAAAAATCCTGTGTTTTCAACTTACATTAAAGTGAAAGCACAGGATTTTTTGTTTAGTAGAATTTTCTACAGTTTATTTAAGGATAGAGAATCCTAAATCTTTAATGTCTTTTGCAAAAGTTAAAACTGTGTTTTTTGAACCCTGCATTGGAGTTGTTCCCATTCCAGGAATCTTTGCAAGAACAGAATTTGGAACTGTGATGATGTCGCACTTGCAGCGGTCAGCTTCAACAATGTTGTAAAGTTCGCGAGTAGATGCCCACAAGCTCATTGTGCCAGGTTTTGCTTTACAGATTTTTGCAGTCTTTCTCATTACAGGAATAGGGTCAATTCCAGAATCTGCAAGGCGTCCTGCAAATACAGAAACAATATTTTTTGTTCCAGCTTTGAAAGAACTTACTGCAGCACGAACCTGTGCGATTGTAAAGATTGCAGTAACGTTAATCTGAATTCCCTGTTCAGAAAGTTTTTTAATAAGAGGAGCTGTTGAAGTTCCGTCTGTAAGCATAATTGGAATTTTTACAAAAACATTTTTTCCAAGAGCAGCAATAACTTTTGCTTCTTTTTCCATAGTTTCAAAGTCATCACCAAAAACTTCAAAAGAAAGTGGAAGGTCTGGAATTGCAGCGCAAACTTCTTTTGCAAAGCTTACATAATCTGTAACACCGGCTTTTTTCATAAGACTTGGATTTGTTGTAAATCCTGTAACATAGCCTTTTTTGTATTCAGCAATCATTGCATCTTTGTCAGCACCATCTGCATAAACAGCAACTTTTAATTGTTTAAATGTCATCTTATTCATCCCCTAAAATTGATATATATCTATTTTAATCGATTTTCGCTAATAGTCAACAGTCATTTTATCTGATTTTACCTTCAAAAGCTTTTTTATTGTATATTTTCAGTAAAACAGTTATATTTACTAGAACAAATATCTCAATAGATTTATAGGAATATATAATGAAACTTACATGCGGTATCGTAGGTTTGCCAAATGTTGGTAAGTCTA
>CAZXCR010000173.1:0-4692 GCA_964639315.1 uncultured Treponema sp.
TAATAGAAAATCTATTTCTTAACAAAAAGATTGCGAGTTTTCGCAAGAAAACTCGGGAAGCAGCCGAAAGCTGCGGCACAGGCTTAACCACCGACTTTTGCATTTTTAACATTCATTATATATCTCTTTTTTTTTACACATTTCTTACTGCTTGCAAAAATTGTGTTTAAGATACATAATTTTCTGCTATGAAGCGTGAAAATAGGGTAATGGAACGATTTGAAGAAATTGGGCGTGTAAATGCCAGTCAAATTTGTGCTTTGCCTGGAGTTCTCGACGACATAAGTTATTCTGGCTGCAAGGTTCACTTTCCAAATCCAGTAAATTTAGATTTAGACAGCGACTACAAAATTTCTGTAAATTTTGCAAATTCCTGTCTTGGCAGTTTAGATCTTATGGTTCATCCAATGTGGCGCTCAGAAGATAGTTCTGAAACTGCAGTAGGATTTAAAATTTTATGTTCCCCAGACACTCCAAAATTAAAAGCCGGAATTGATTTTTTAAAGTTACAGGGCAAAAAGTCAGAAGAAGACGGTGACATAAAAAATCTTATTATTGCTTCCTCAGCAAATATTATTCAGTAAGGGAAGTCCCTAAAACAGGCACAGATTATGGCATTTTTTAAAGAAGCGGCGGGTGGAACTGCATTTTTAGCTTTTCCAGATATGAAAGAAATTTTACTTGGCGAACTTGAACAGCGTTTTGCTGCTGACGTAAAAGATGTGCAGATTTTTGGAGATTTGCTTTACTTAAAAAATTTTATAGCCGACAAAAAAAAACTGCCTTACTTTGCAAAAGATGTTTTTCTAAATCCGCAGATTTTAAAATTTGATTCAATTGGAGATGCTGCAAGTGCTTTGCGCGAAATTCAAAGATCGTGGGCACCTTACAATTTTACTTGTTTTAGAAGAGCCGCTCTTCTTTCGGAAAAACTTCCGCGCGTAAATTTAAAGCGAAAGAATTTTCCTTACGAAATTCCTAAAAGTCCAATAGGAATTTATACTTTTCTTAGTGAACATGAAATTTTATTTTCTGAAGAAACTTCTTCTCCTCTTCCTGCAGGCGAACTTCTTTTTGAAGAAGATCACGAAAATCCGCCGAGCAGAGCATATTTGAAAATTCAGGAAAGCTTGTGTTTAGCAAAATATTTTTTTGATGTTTCCCTGCCTGACGAAAATTCTTATTGTTTTGAAGCGGGAGCGTGCCCTGGTGGCTGGACTTGGGTTTTAGCAAATTTGGGCGCAAAAGTTTTTGCAGTTGACCGCAGCGAACTTGCTCCTGAACTTATGCGCAATCCAAAGATTGAATTTTTAGCGCACGATGCCTTTACTTTACCGCCTGAAAAAATTGGAAAATGCGACTGGGTTTTTAGCGATGTAATTTGTTACCCAGAAAGACTTTTGGAATGGATAAAAAAGTGGCTTGATTCGGGGCTTACTAAAAAAATGATTTGTACAATAAAAATGCAAGGCGAAATAAACTGGAATTTAATAAAAGAATTTGAGGCAATTCCAAACAGTCGCGTTGTGCATTTAAATTACAACAAGCACGAACTTACTTTTATTCACGCAGAAAATTAAAAAAGACTTAGCCCGGATAGGAGCGGCCGCCGCAGGCGGTTGCGTAGCAATGGAGCGAAAGCGGAACCGCGCATAGCCGGTTTTATAAAAAATTTATGACTAGAGCGCAGGGCGCGAAAAATGAATTTTTTTGTAAAAATTAAAATTCGCTCCAAAAAAAATAACAACTAAAAATTTTTAGCTTTTTGCAATGTCGCCCAGTCGGTACGGAGTTTCCTGGTAAACGTAATAATTTAGCCAGTTTGAGTAAAAAAGATGTGCGGTGCTGCGCCAAGTGGAAATTACGCCTTTTTCACAATCGTCGTCTACAAAATATTTGTGCGGAATTTTGGGATTTAAGCCCTTTGCAAGATCGCGTTTGTATTCGTTGGCTAAGGTTTCGGGGTCGTATTCAAGATGACCGGTCATAAAAATTTGGCGGTTGTCTTTGGATTTTGCGATTGTGAGGCCGGTAACGTCGGATTTTGCAAGAAGTTTGAGTTTTTTGTTTGCCTTTACGTCTTCTGCCTTAATGTAAGTGTAGCGCGAAGTTGGAACTGGAAAATAGTCGTCGAATCCACGCAAAAGCGGCTCGTTCTTGTCTAGCGGCTGTGAATAATAAATGCCTGAAAATTTTTCGTTTACAATGTGTTTTTGAATTCCGTAGTTGTAGTAAAGTCCTGCCATTGCTCCCCAGCAAATATAAAGTGATGAAAAAACGTTGTTTTTTGCAAAGTCCATTATGTGGCAAAGTTCGTTCCAGTAGTCAACTTGCTCAAACGGAATTTGTTCTACGGGCGCACCTGTGATGATGATTCCGTCGTAAGAATTTTTCATCATTTCCTGCGAAGAAATATAAAATTTGTCGAGATGCTGTTTTTTTGTGTGCTTTGAAACGTGACTTGTCATTTGAACGAGCGAAATGTCTATTTGAAGTGGGGTGTTTGAAAGCAGCCGCAACAGTTGAGTTTCTGTTACTTCTTTTGTGGGCATAAGATTTACAATCGCAATTTTTAGCGGACGAATATCCTGACTTGCAGCCCTATCTTGCGTCATTACGAAAATATTTTCTTTTTCAAGCTGTTTGTGGGCAGGCAGATCTGAATCTATTTTTATAGGCATATTTCCTCCGGCATCGTGTTTTAAATAAAAGCGCGTTCTTGTTTTTTTAGATGACTTCTTATTATGTTGAAATTTTTTGGAATTTTCTATTGGTTTTGGGAGGTGATTTTTGGGAATGGGGATTTTTTTTGGATGGCGGAGACTGTTGGTTACGAAGGAGATTTTTTTGTTAAGAAATAGATTTTTTCTCTACAAAAAATTCTATCAGTAACACGCCCGGCGTGTAATGTCGAGGACTCTTTGTTAAGAGGCTGAATTTCGAGTTTTGTAATTAATCATCTAAGCGCCGATTGAGCCTGTGTCGCAACCTTCGGTTGCTTCCCGAGTTTTCTTGCGAAAACTCGCAAGATTTTTTTGTTAAGAAATAGATTTTTTCTCTACAAAAAATTCTATCAGTAACTGCGCCCGGCGTGTAATGTCGAGGACGCCCTCTTAACAAAAAAAATCCTCTTGCTAAGAGGAAACTCTGTTGGTAACGCGCCCGCCCGTGTAATGTCGAGGACGTCTTCTTAACCAAAAAAATTTTTTAGTTAAACAGAAATCTCCTTCTTAACCAAAAAATTTTTCTCCACAAAAAAATCCTGTTGGTAACTGGCGCCCTCACACCATCACTCACCACTTGAAAAACGAATGACATTTTGACATAATTTGTCATAATAAAAAAAATTTAAAGTTTGCATTGCGAACTTAATGGAGTCTCTAAAAATGATTTTTTAGAGATGTCCTTAATTCAGCCTTGTTGCGAAGGTTCTAAAAGGAGAAAAATGAAAATGAAAAAAAAGTATGCTTTTTTGTTTCCGGGTCAGGGTGCCCAGTGTCCAGGTATGATAAAAGACCTTGCTGACTCATATTCTTCAACTGTAAATAAAATTCTAAAAGATATTTCTGAAATTGCAGAACTTGATGTTGCAAAACTTATGTGGGAAAGAGACGCTGAGGTTTTGAGTCGCTCAGATAACAGCCAGATTGCAATTACCAGTGCTTCCATTGTGATTCTTGAGCTTTTGCGCGAGAACGGAATTGACTGCGATGCTGCAATGGGATTTTCTCTTGGAGAATTTCCGGCACTTTACGCAGCAGGCGTTTTAACTTTTGAAGACGTTATAAAAGTTGTACGTCAGCGTGGAATTATTATGCAGGACGTTTGTGAACAGATTGCAAGCGAAAATGCAGGACGTGCCCCAGGAATGACCGCAGTTTTAGGTTTGCAGCCGGAAAAAGTTGTAGAAATTGCAGGAAAAATAAAAGACGCTTATGCAGCAAATATGAATTCCGTTAAGCAGACGGTTGTAAGCGGAACTTTTGACGCCCTTGAATAACTCGAAAAAGCCGCAGCAGATGCAGGAGCACGGCGTACAGTAAGACTTAAGGTTGCAGGCCCGTTCCATTCGCCTTTAATGCAAAGAGCCGCCGACCGTTTCCAGGAAGTTCTTGAAAAAGTTAATTTTAATGACCCAAAAATTCATCTTTTTTCAAACGTTACTGGAAAAGAAGTAAAAACTGGTCTTGATGCAAAAAATGCGGCAGTTTTGCATTTGATTCGCCCGGTTTTGTGGACTCAAGAAGAAGACGTTCTTTCTTCCCTCATAAAATCTGATTCAGAAGCTTCATGGCAAATTTGCGAGCCTGGTCCTGGAAAAGTTTTAAGCGGATTGTGGTCACAAACAGAATTTGGCGCTTCATTGCCTTCAAAACCAGTAAACACCGCAGATTCCTTAGCTGATTTTATTAACGCTCAAAAGGCGTAAGACAAAAAATCTACTAGGGCGAATTTCGAGTTTAAATAAAAATTTACAAAAGGGGTGAGAAAGCCTAGCCCCGATAGTTGAGTAAAATGCTTTCAGCATTTTACTCGTCGAGTTTTCTTCGAAAACTCGCGGTCTTCTCGATAAGACTTATTGTTTTAACGCCCAATGTGTGGCTAAGAAAACACCCAAAGCGCGTTCCAGAGCGATGGCGGAGGAATGAAAGCGAATGCTGGAACTGCGGAAAGTCGCAAGCTTACGCTTGC
>CAZXCR010000174.1:0-4657 GCA_964639315.1 uncultured Treponema sp.
GGACGTGAAGAACGTTCAAGAAATTTTGATGACAGAGACAGAGGCGGATTTTCAAGAGGACGTGGCCGCGAAAGATCAAAATTCTCTGGTTCAGGAAGAGGACACGATTCAAAGAGATTTGGTGGCAAAAAATCAAATTCAAGACCAGGCGTTCACACTGCAACTCAAAGAGAAGGTCAGGCAGCACTTTTTAAGAAATCATCAAAAAGCAACGAGTACTAATACGCGCGGGCGTTATGTCGCAGACATTTTGTTACCAATAAATTTTCTTTTTAAGAGGAAATTTTGTTGGTAACTTGCGCGGGCGGCTTACTGAGGGATTTTTTGTTAACTGGAAAAATTCTTTGTTAAGAGGTTAAAATTCGAGTTTTTGAAGTTTTATTTATTTGGAGCGAGTTTTTTTTTCTGCCACAAATTTTTTGACGTTCCGGCTGAAAATTTTTTTAGGAATCCCGCTTTCTGCGGTTTCATTCAAAAACTGTGTTTTTGAACGCTTCGCGCCGCTACAATCGGGGCTAGGATTTTTCACCCTTTTTGTAAATTTTGTTTAAACTCGAAATTCGACCTAAGAAAAAATTTTGTTGGTAACAGCCCGTCCGCGTGTAATGTCGCAGACTCCTTCTTAACCGCCAGGATTTTTGTTAAGAAGAAAAATCTTTATTCTAAATAAATTTTGCGTGTTACTGAGGATTTTTTCTTGGTAACACGCATTTTTTTTGTTAACAAGGAGTCTTCTGGTTACTGCCAGGATTTTTTGTTAAGGAAAAATTTTGTTGTTAACCGCCAGCCCGCACGTCACTTTATCTTCGAAAATTTCGCGTAGGACGGAATGTAGGGTTCGTAGTCTTTTAGCCAGCGCAAAATTGGCTCTTCCCATTTGTCTGCTTGTGTGCCTTCTAGCAAAAATCTTTCGTACTGGAAAATAATGTGCTCGCGGATTAGTTTTTTGTTTTCTTCGCTTATGTCATCTTTTTCGGTTAAAAAATCATTTATGAGTTCCACAGCCATTTCTGGAGGAAAAAGTTCAGGGAATTTTTTGCTTATCATATAAAGTGCAGACGGAATGCAGTTTACGCTGTGCTGCTTTAAATACAAAACTGATTCAGCAATTTCTTTTCCCAAATCATAAATCTGACGGTTCCAATATTCTGCTTCTTCACTGCTAAAATTTTCTCGCTTAAAAAGCATTCTGTAAAAACTGATTGTAAGGGCGCAAACAGAAATATGTAAACTTGGAACACACATAAAGTGCGGGTCAGCATTTTGAGTCCGGCGCAAAACCTTATTTTCTTTTTCGTGGGGACGGTAAGTTGTTGTAAAAGTCTTGCGGTAAATTTCCCAGGCATAGCAATAAGAGTGATAAAGATAATTCATATATTCGCTGCCAAGCTTTGCCCCGTTCCACCAGCCAAATCTTTCCGTCAGCATTACCAGAGGGCGAATCCAATATTTTACAAACTGCAAATAAACTTGAATAAATTCAGTCTTGTAAGGAATAAGTTCATCAAATTTATGATCCACGTGCTTTACCGGAATATGCTTTAAATGGATTACCTGCAAATACTGCGGAAGAAAAAATTTAAACGCAGAAACCAAAATCATTGACATTCCTGTAACAAAACCAAACGGAGTTGTAAGAAGTCTTAAAAACGCCACTGGAACACTATAATTTTCAAGTTTTTTTCCCTTAACCCTGTCAATTTTTTTCTGACTCGGCTGCTTTATTTTTTTTAATTTGTACGGATAAATCTGATTCGAATTTTTCATTTTCCAAAAATTTCCTTTGCAAAGGCAACGGTTTGCATTGCGTCTTTTGCGTAATAATCTGCCCCAATTTTTTTTGCGTATTCAGGAGTTAAAACCGCTCCGCCAACACAAATTTTGCACGTTCTGTTGATTTTAGAAAGTTCAGAACGAAGCATTTTTATTGTATTTTCCATGCTCGCAACAGTTGTGGTCATTAGGGCGCTTAATCCCACAAACTGAATATCTTTTTCAATAACAGTTTTTACAATAGTTTCAGACGGAACATTTTTTCCAAGATCAATCACTTCGTAGCCGTAATTTTCCAGCATAGCTTTTACAATATTTTTTCCAATATCGTGAATGTCGCCAAAAACCGTTGCAAGAACCACAGAGCCTTTTTTTTCTTCTTTAACGCCACTCGAGGCAAGAACTTCTTTTATTTTAGCAAAAGAATTTCCAACCGTATCTGCACTTAAAAGAAGCTGAGGTAAAAATTTCTTTCCAAGTTCAAAATCTTTTCCAACACTATCGAGCGCGGGAACAATGCAATTATTTATAATTTCAACCGGCTCATATTTTTTTAGCAGACTTTCAGTTAACTGGCCGCTTTGATTTTTAAATCCTTTTTCAATGATTTGAATCAATTTTTCTTCATCAGGGCTTAAAGCTGATTTTTTTTTTGCAGATTCATTTGCAGATTCATTTTCAGCTCTATTTCCAGACTCGGAAATCTTTTTTGTATTTGCACTTTTTTCAGATTCAGTAAAAGCTGAATTTCCAGACTCCGGCTTACTAAGTGACTGCGTAATTTGCGAAGGTGCCGCAATTCCGTTTATGCAAATTGAAATTTTTCCAGACTTTACCGCATCACAAAGCAACTGATCTTTTGCCTTTTGCGAACACGGATCCAAAGTTCCAGTGTAAGTGCCAATGTAGTCAATGCAATTTTCGTCGTAACAAGAAAGCGCCCTGTACGCACGGAAAGTGTCCATCATAGTTTGCGCTCCCGGATTTATTATTGCAGCACTCAGTCCGGCATCAAGGGCAAGGGTAAAAAAACGGGAATTTATTATGTCTCGACGCGGAAGTCCAAAAGAAATATTTGAAACGCCCAAAACAAACTGCAGTCCGTCTTTTCCATATTTGTCTTTTAAAATACGAATTGCCTTTACGGTTTCAAGTGCAGTTTTCTGTTCAGAACTTACGGTTAAAGTTAGAGTATCAATAAAAATATCGCGGACAGGAATATTGTATTTTGCAGCCTCATTTATAATTTTTTCAGCAACCCGAACTCTTCCTTGCGCAGTTGGAGCAATTCCGTCTTCATCAATACAAAGCGCAACCACCGCTCCACCATAATGTTTTATAAGCGGAAAAACGCGATCCATACTTTCCTGCTTTCCATTTACTGAATTAACCAGGGCTTTTCCGTTGTAATATCGCAGCGCTTTTTCTAAAACAGGCGGCTCACTTGAATCAATCTGAAGAGGAACATTAAAAGTACCCTGAATTGTTTTTATGGCAAGGCACATCATTTCTTTTTCATCAAGATCCGGAAGTCCCACATTCACATCAAGAATATGAGCGCCGGCATTTAGCTGACTTTCTGCCTCGTCAAGAACAAACTGCATATTTTTTGACCGCAGCGCTTCCTGACACTTTTTTTTGCCAGTAGGATTTATTCTTTCGCCAATAATGACCGGCCCAAAACTGCCACCCACCTGCTGAGTCTTGTTGCCAGAACAAATGTACGTGTTGTTAAGTGCCGCAGTTACTGATGACGGCGCAGTTACTGATGACGCTGCCGCTGATGAAGAAGACGCCGTTGTTACTGACGAAACCGTCGCCGATGAAGAAGACGCCCCCAACGCCCCCGAAGACGAAGAAATTTTTATAATTTCAGAGCGCATTTTTTTTATATGCGAAGGAGTAGTTCCGCAGCAGCCACCCAAAAGACGTGCGCCATTTTTAAAGTTTTCAATCTGAGCCAAAGCAAATTCTTCTGCCTCAACTTTAAAAACATCTTTTCCATCAATTTGTTCAGGAAGTCCAGCATTAGGCTGAATCAAAACCGGAATGTGAGCATAGCGCAAAAATTCCTCGCTAAGCTTTTTATCTTCTTCCAAAGAACCGCCGCAGTTAAAACCAAGCACATCAACGTGTAAACTTTCAAGATAAGTAACGCAGGTTAAAACATCAGCGCCAGTAAGAGTGCGCAAATTTGGCTGAAAAGTCATAGTTGCCACAATCGGAAGTGAAGTATTTTCTTTTACCGCAAGAACCGCCGCCTTAACCTCATACAAATCGCTCATCGTTTCAAGAATTGCAAGGTCAGCGCCCGCCTTTTCTGCACAAACCGCCGCTTCTTTGTACGCCTCGTACGCCTCATCAAAACTAAGAGGTCCCATAGGTTCCATCAGTTTTCCAATCTGACCAGAATCCCAGGCAGCAAAATGTGGCTCATTTCCAAGTTCGTCATCAATATGATTTTTTTCAAATTCAGAAATTGCCTCTTTTTGCAGTTTAATTGCTTCCTGAATGTACTGATTTGCCGAAAAATGCGTTTTTTCAGATTTAAGTTTTAGAGGATTCGCGCCAAAACTGTTTGCCGTAAGCACATTACAGCCGGCTTCAAGATACTGAGTGTGAATATTTTTTATAATTTCCGGGTGATAAAAATTCAAGTCTTCAGGAATTTGGTAAGCCACAGCCCCAGACTTTTGAATCATCGTTCCCATTCCGCCGTCAAAAAAAATAGCCCCAGTTTGCTCAAGAAATTCCCCGAAACTAATTTTTTTCACAGCCATACGTCCTCCAAAACCTCGCTAAAGTATAGTGGATTCAAGTCCTTTAGGAAACCTCTAAAAATTGCAATTTTTAGAGGTAACTTTAAAAAAGCGACATTTTAAGT
>CAZXCR010000175.1:0-4651 GCA_964639315.1 uncultured Treponema sp.
AGTTTAAATAAAATTTACAAAAAGATGTAGGAAAATAAAAGACCCGGTGGTTGAGTCTGTGCCGCAAGCTTCGCTTGCTTCCCGAGTTTTCTTGCGAAAACTCGCGGATTGTTTTGTTAAGAAATAGATTTTCTATTAACAGGAAATTCTATCAGTAATAGTCGCTTGATTTCGACTCTCTCAATCGGTGCTTAAATGATTAATTGCAAAAAACTCGAATTTTGACCTATCAAAAAAATCTGCGAGCAAAACAAAAAAATAACAGAATAAATTCTAAAAGAAGAAGAGCTTTTGCTTTTGAAGTGAAGACTTGGCCCGGATGGGAGGGGTTACGTAGTAATTCCAAGTTCTTGAAGGGCACTGCCATTTAAGAACTTGGAACGGAGCGAAAAGCGGAGCCCCGGACAGCCGGTAAACTCACAAAACTTGCCCCGTAAAAATTAAAAAAGATTATTTATTCTCTATAGCGTCTGCTGTGATTTCTTCTGCAGGGGCTTTTTCAATAATGCTCATAACGTGTTTTTCATTAAAGAACATCATAATTATTCCGCCGGCAACACAACAAGCTGCTGCAACGAGCGCTACTACGCGGTATCCAAACGGAGTTGCTACTTTTTCTGCGCCTTCTGTAGCTGCTACGGCTCCGATTGTTGCAAGTGAAGTAAAAATCAACATTGCAAGGCTCTGGCCCAGTTTCATTGCAAAAGTGCGTGCTGCATAGAACATTCCGCTGCGGTTTTCGCCGGTCTGGATTTCGTCACTCTGGGCAATATCTGCAACGATTGTTTGTGGAATGATTCCAAAAATTGCCTGTGGGAAACTTCCGAGCACTACGATTAACACTGCCTGTACTGCAACTGGAATTTTTAATGCAGGTCCGCAAATTCCTGTAAGTGCAAAGGTGAGCACAAATCCAATGAAGGCTGCAACTACGAGCTTTTTCTTGCCCCACTTGTGTGCCATTTTTGTTACAAACGGATAGAAACACAGCGAAAGTGCTGTAAGTCCAATAAACATATATGTTGAATATGCTTCGCCAAGGTTCAAAAGCGACGTTACAAAGAACGGAAGTCCTGTCTGGAACATTGTGAGTCCAAACCAGTAAACTATATCCTGAATTACAAAGTAGCGGAAATCCTTGTTTTTAAAGGTTTTTGCAAGCGACTTGAACATTGATGTATTTGTTGGCTGTGCATTGCAGTAATCTTTTTCGTTGATTCCAAAAGCTGGAATAAGCATACAAATGGTTGCAATAGCAGAAAGAATTGCAAAGGTAAGGCGCATTGCAGGAATTCTTTCCATTCCGCCATCAATCATTTTTCCCCAGATTACAGGTGCTGTGTAGCCAATTGCTGTACCTACGATGAAGGTAAGTGAAATGCTCATCGAAAGCTTTAATTTTTCGTCCTGATTGTGTGTAAGTTCAGCAAGAAGTGATGTGTAAGGAGTGCAGTAACAGGTGATTGCAAAATAATATGCCATTACGAATACAAAAAGCCATACTGAATTTAATGCGCTTATCTGAGGGATTGGAGCGCAAAATACAAGTACGAAAATAATTCCGAGCGGAAGTGCTGAAAATCTTAAGAACGGAATGCGGCGACCTAATTTTGAACGGCATCCATCTGACCAGTTTCCTACAAGAGGATCTGTAATGGCGTCAAAAATACGTCCTGCAGCGGTAATTAAACCGATGATTGTAAGTGCGCCAAAAACTACGCGGCCCTGCGGAATCAAAATTTTCATTCCAGCATCAACAGCGGCATCATTTGGCTGATAAAAATATACTAACCACGAACCGATGAGCCCCGAAATAATTGACCATCCGAGCTGACCAATGGCGTATACCCACATTTTTCCTTTCGAAAGTGTCTTTAATTCAGACATTTTTTCCTCCTTAAATAGATTCTGCAAGTACAGAATTTAACAACAAAAAAAGATAAAAACTTTTTTTCCCAATGTTTTTATCATTAATCCTGATTTAATTAAGCGCCCTAAAAAGTGCAAATCTTTTCAGCAAGAATTCAGCGCACAAAAAAATTATGCCTTTATTGTATTCAGCATAATGTCGATTAAAAGCTGCATCTGCGTTACAGACTGAACGGCTTTGTCCATAAAAAGCATTTCGCCCGAAAGTGCAAGTTTCTGTGCAAGTGCAAAAACTGAATGCATAAAAGTAAAGTAAATGTCCTCGTCACTTGAAGATGCTATAAGCGAAGTCTTATCTTTTTTACTATTTATAGAACCGTCGCTTCTGCCCTTCTGCAATGCACTTATTACAATCTGATTTAGAGCGTTGATTGTTTGCTCGTATTTTTCAAGACGACTAGCACTGATTCTTTCGCGCTTTACAAAGGCATCAAAATAATAAATGAACCTAAAAAAGCTGTTCTGATCTACCAGCGCCGTAGGAAAAATTTCCATCAGCAAACTAATCTGATCAAAGCCAGAAAGTCGCTTGTAGTTTTCGGATTCATAAATCTGACGAAACAAATCATTTTCCTGATTCCACGCCCACACTGCAACTTCAATCGCCAAATCGTCCTTTGTAGAAAAATATCTGTAAAGGGACGCCACGCCAATTTCTGACTTTTCCGCAATTTCATTCAAACTGATGCTTTCAATTCCGTTTTCAGCAAAAAGTTCAAAACTACACTCTATTATGTGATTAATTCTCGAAGCCTTAAGACTTTCCTGTTCCTGCCTTCTACGTTCAGCGGCCGGCGTATGTATACTTTGAGCCATTTCCATCTACTCCTGTAATTCCTGCAGCAAGTTCGACAGCATGATAAGCACCGTTATAAATTCCAGCTTTTTTTGCAGCTATAATGGCGCGGTTCATATTGATTAAAAGTTCTGGGCTTTTAATAAATTCATCAATCATAAACTGAGCATAAGCAAGATTTGGGCATTCTGGAGTTCCGTCACCCACTTCTGCAGCACGGATTGCACCCCATTTTTCGTGTCCGCCTACATGCTGAATCATCAGTTTTGGAACAGGATAAAATGCAAGTTCGCTTGGCTTTGTCATAAGAACATCGCAACTGCGCATTAAAAGATTTGTTGCATAAACCGCAGCAAAAATATCTTTGTGGCAGAAAACGTGAATTCCCTTCGAAACATTTTTTGATGAATCTGAATCTTCAAGACTTTCCTTCGCAAAGTTTAAAGTTTCGTCCCAGTTGTCAAAATGAAGTGTAGCCATTTTTTCAATTTCAGGGATTTTTGACTTAAACATTTCCCATACATTTGCATAGTCACCAATATTCAAATAAAGGCAAGCTTTTCCTTCCTTAATGTGCGGAATTAAAGTCTTTATGAGACCAGCAAAATAATCGCCCTGTGCACCGGCACCTCCAATCGAAAGCAAATAGCGCACCGGCTGTCCTTCAGAAAGGCGTTTAATGCGCTTAGCACAGTCAGTTTCAATATTTTCAACAAATTCGTGGTCAATGTAGTGACCCGTGTATGCAATTTGATCTCCTGGAATAGGATTCAATACATTTTCTCCGTCAAAACCACGCAGGGTTCTGTAGCCAACGTAAGATGAAGGAGTTTGCACTGTGTGAAGTGCGCCCTCAGAAAGATGAAGTGCCATAGGCCAGTTGTCTGGAATTGCATTTACAACGTGAGTCATTCCGGCGTGAACTGCAGCCTGAGAAGGCCATACGTGAGTTGCAATGTAAGGAGTATCGCGCGGAATATCTGTGAACAAAGGAGTCATCAATTCTGCATTAGCCTGATCTCCGCAGTTGTAGGTGATTTTTTTGAATCCGTCGTAATTCAAAGGTTCCCACACAAGTTTGTTAAAGAGTTTTGATTTTTGCGAAATGCGACTTGCCAGTGAATACAAATCATTTTGCGCACCGATTATCTTTGTACAAGTAGTTTCTGGAAATGAATTCAAGTCGAGCCAAAGCGGAGTAAAACCCATTGCGTGAGCTGCACTTGCCATTGCCATAGAAATTCTGTAATGACCAAATCCCATGCGAATATTTCCGATTATGATGCTTTTTTCAGGAAGAGTTTCCATAGGATTATCAGAAAGTTTTAAAACCTTTACCCCAAGCGAAGGAGTTAAGACAGGATTATCAACTGCCGCAAGATGATATTTTGTATTGCGGTCATCCCCGAATTTTTTCAAGTATTTTTTCTGAGCCTTAGCCGCCTTACGAATAACCTTTTTTGGAATAGGATTTCCAAACACAACTTCTGATTTTTCTGTCATTTTTTTTCACTCCTGTTTATTTTTCTGCGGAACTTTCTGAAAACTGATTTTCACAAATTCCTCATTTTGACTTTAGTATTTTGACTTTAGTTTAAACTTGCTTCAAAAATATTTATTGAATGTGCTTCAATTTCGTAAGCACAATTTTTACACACAAAATGACTGACTAATGCAGAGAATTCAGTTTTTGAATTTATTCCGCAAAGTTCAAGCATTTTTTCTTTTTCGATTTTAAAGACCTTGTCAGAAAGATTTATGATTCCGAAAGTTTTTTTGTCGCGACTGAAAAACACGTAAACAAAACTCGTAATATTTTTCTGGGCAAATTCCACACCTTCAAATTTTTCATAAAGACTTAAAATGTGCTGAGTAAATTTTCCCTCAGTATCAGCTTTAAATGCACTTGGATCATCAGAATGCATA
>CAZXCR010000176.1:0-4607 GCA_964639315.1 uncultured Treponema sp.
TAAGTAATAAATTTTTTCTTAACAAAAAATTTCGTTAGTACCCCGCGCAAAATATGTTTAATCAAAAAAACAAAAGTTAAAATTCCGGAGTAAAAGTTTTTGAAACCCGGCAAAGTTTTTCTGCCGCCTGCTGAATCGAATCAAATTTCTTTAATCCCGTAAGTGCAAAAACTGCATCTCCTACAAGTTCGGCATCTTTGCAAAAAGAAGTTTTTATGTCTATTTCGCACACATTTGCCTTAAACTGATTCCATTCTTCGTTGCGCGACTGCCCGCCAGTAATCGACATTTCGCAAGGAAAATCACTTTCGCAGCCAGGATTAGCAGCAAGAAAATTTTCTTTTAACAACTCAATTCCCTGCGAAACATTTTTTGCCGTCCTCTGAATAAGAAGTTTTCCCGGTCCAAAAATTCTATTTTGCGAATTGCAGTGAATACAGTTGTGAACAAGAGTGTCAAAATCAATTTTATGTGCAGTTTTTCGTTCCACCTGAAGCTTAAAATTAAAAAAGTTCGCGCCACTGTCAGCAAGAAGAACACTTTCATTCCAAAGCCCCGGAATTACAGAAGGCAAAGTTCTTACGCCCGGAGCAAAAAACGGCTCTTTTGTGCAAAGATTTATTCCCTCAGAAGACCCTGCCCTATCGCACATTTTTCCAGGAAACAAGGTGTTTGTTCCTGCAAGAGCGCTTATAAAATCAGGCGCACCGCAAAAAACCTTTGTTTGCTCAGTTATGCCAATATCCGCCGCACCAAAATACGAAGCACATTCCGCGCTTAAATTTCCTGCAAAAGCTGAAGGCGAAACAAATTCCGGCAGTTTTAGAATTTCAGTTTTACTAAGCCCGGCATCTTCAAGTTCATCGCAAGTCCAGTAAGACGGCAAGTATCGCTTTTCCGGCAAAATTGAAAGCGGATTTTTTGTTAACTTCCAGATTAAATATTCAGGTCCGCTAAAAACAAAACGGCTTTTTTCCCAGGCTTCAGGATATTTTTTTTTGAATGCAAGAATTTGCGGAATAAAAAGCGAATCTCCCTCGTAATCAATTTGAAGCGAAGAAATATTTGCATTCCACGGCAAAGTTTCGCCAGTTTCGGCTACAATTGTAGGACCGTTTCCGCTTACACAAACTGCACTTATATTCAAATTTGAATGTGAAAATTCCAAAAGTGCTTTTTTTACACAGCCAATCCATTCAAGGGCAGAATGTTCTGTAGATTTTAAAAGAAGAATCTGACGGCTAAAGGCAAGAATTTCTCCGTCCTCGTCAATTACCGCTGCCTTCAATGAGGAAGTTCCAATATCAATACATAAAACCTGAATTTTTTTTAATACAGCCATATTTTTTAGATAAAAGCGGCTTAAGTCACCTTAAAAATTATTTTAAAGTCTTTCTTAAACCGCCTGTAATTTTTTTTTACAATTTTGCTTTGGAAGGATTCTGGTCAACTTTAGAAGAATTCTGGTCGCCCTTAGAATCACTTTCCGGAGTGCTAACTTTTATAAGCTTGTCGATTATTGAACGGTTATCCAAAAGTTCACCAAGCGACTGCTCGTGATGAAGTCTTGTAATTACGTTTGCAAACAAACCGCTTACATTTGTGCTGATGTACCATTCGCGGTTCAAAAGTTCCTTGTGGTAAACGGCATTTGTTCCAATTATTCTGTAAAAAAGCCCCTGCTTGTATGCTTCGTCAAACTGCTCAATCGCATTGCCAGTAAAAAATGGAAGCGAAATTGCTGCAATAACCTTTGTAGCGCCCTGCTCGTGCAAAAATCCCATAGCCTTAAGCAAAGTTCCGCCAGTACCAAGCATATCGTCTGCCAAAAAAGCAACCTTACCCTTAACATCGCCCAAAAGCTTTATGCTCTTAATATTTGTATTTTTAGCGTCCTGAGTAACCACCGAATAATCTCTTTCCTTGTAAATCATAGCGAGCGGTTTTTTAAGCCCCGTAGCATAGAATTTATTGCGGTCAATAGCGCCGGTGTCTGGGCTTACAACAACCAAATCTTCTTTTGAAAGATCCACAACCTTCGCAAGTTCGCGGATAATCTGGTAAGAAGCGTGCAAATTTTCGCAGTGAGTGTGACTAAACGCATTTACAATTTCCCTGCTGTGCAAATCCAAAGTTATAATGCGGCGCACTTCCATACTTTCGTAAATGTGACCAAGCAAAGCGGCAGTCAAACCTTCTCTGCCCTTCTTCTTATGCTGGCGACTGTACGGATAAACAGGAAGAACCAAAGTAATCTGTCTTGCGCCCGCCTGCCTTACAGCATCAATTGCAACCAAAAGACCCATAACGTGATCATTAACGCTCAGCTTCATAATGTTTTTGCCGCCGTTCATTGCAATAGGCTCGTGATTTTCAACATCCTGGAAAATAAAAACATCCTTTCCGCGAATACATTCGTTAAGCTCGCACTTGTACTCACCGTTTGCAAAATAAGTAAAGCGGGCGTCAACCTTAAAAACCGGCGGTCTGTATTTGTCAGTAGAACCGCGCACAACAAGGTCAGAAGTCTTTACGTCGTTCAAAAAGTTCATCTGCTGAACAATTTTGTCTTTTTCAAGATTGTAGCGTTTAGAAATAGCATCAGACTTTAACGAAAAGCGATGTTTATACATGTGGCGCAAATGAGTAATAACTTCGTCAGCAAAAGCTTCTCCACCCGGACAAGCTACCACAGCAAGATCAGTTGGTTCAGAATACGGCATTATTCTTACTCCCATAAAAAATTTGCAGAAAAACTGCTTTCGTCATTTTAGTATTTTCGCATATTACCGTCAACGTTTTGAAATTTCGCTTTTGGTTTCTTTTTTTTTGGAGCGTGCATTTTTACTTGCGGCCGGCCTTCCAGAACTCCGCTTTCGCTCCGGTATTTTTGCTCTGCAAAAACACTTGCCTTGCGGCAATTCTTCCACGCCGGGCTAAGCTTTTTCTTGAGCAAAAAATTTTACTACTTACGGCAAAAAAAATTTCCTTGAGCTTATTTTAGCAAGAAAATATAATCTAAAACCGTGAAAATTTTTAAGATTCCCCAGAACCTAAAGGCAATTATTTTTGATATTGACGGAACTTTATATACCTGCCCAGAGTATGTTTTTGAACAAGTTGATGTGCAAATAAGGCACTGGTCTAAAATCAACGGCTGGAGCAACGACGAAGGACGAAAAAAAATGTCTGCTTTTCAGGAAAACTGGTCTAAAGAACACGGCGGAAAAAAAATCAGTCTTGGAAACGCCTTTACACATTTTGGAATAAGCATAGAACAAAGCATCGAATGGAGAAATTCGCTTCTTCACCCGGAAAATTTTCTAAAAAAAAATGAAGAACTTTCTGCCGCACTCGAATACTTAAAATCAAAATACAAACTTATTGCGCTCACAAATAATCCTGTTGCCGCAGCAAAAAAAAATCTGGCCGCAATCGGAATTGAAAATCAAATTACAGACATTATAGGTCTTGATACCTGCTACAAATCAAAGCCTGCAAAAGAAATGCTTGAAAAAGCGTGTAAAATAGGAAACTGCACTTGTAATCAAATGCTAAGTGTTGGGGACCGCTACGATATTGACCTGGCGCTTCCACTGGAAATGGGAATGGGTGCCGTCTTAACAAACGGCGCAGAAGATGTAATTAAATTAACGGAGTCCCTAAAAACTGCATTTTAGAGACCCCAAAGTTTTAGAGCTTATTTAGCTGGGAATTCTTTTTGTACGCTTTCAATATCAGCCTGACTTGCTGGAATCCAATACTGGAAAACCTGAATTGGACCTACAGTTCCTGCCATTGCCAAAGTTGGTTCTTTTGCAACGTATTTTTTATTCTTTTCGCCAGCTTTTAAATACTTAATAACGCAGCCGTATCTTTTTCCGTCGCCAGGATTTACAATGTTTCCTTTTGCCCAGTTTCCTTCAGACTGCTTTACCATATTATGAATCCACGGAGTTCCTACAGTGTGCATTTTGTTAACAGCGCCTGCAACTGGAAAATCTGGATAAGATTCTTTACATGCACTTGCAACTACGTTCTGTGGATTATCTACAACCGCTGCAATTGTGCCAAAAAGAAGTCCGTCTTTTTCATAAATTTCCCAAATTGCAGTAACTTTGCCTGTTTTATCATCAACACTTTTCCAAAGTCCCACAGCTGGGTCAGCAGCAAAAGCACTTCCTACAAAAACAGCAAAAGCCGCAGCAAGAGCTAAAATTTTTTTCATAACAATTTCTCCTTTTAACTAAACGCCTCCGCCAAAAAGCAAGATGCGCAGTCAGTTAATAAATTTTTTTTACAAGATGCAAAAAACTAATCTGATTATTATTTTAACTCACAAATGCAGAATTGCAAGAAGTTTTTGATAGAATTACTATCAAAAGTATATTAAGACTATCAGAAGAAAATTCTCTAAGCGCCGATTGAGCTTGTCGAAATCAAATGACTTACTTACAAATGGTGGTTTTGACAGGCTCAACCACCGGGTTTTGTAATTTTTCCACGCGCGACTTACCAATAAAATTTTCTGTTAATAAAAAATTTATTGCAAAAAAAGCCTAGCCCCGATAGTTGAGTAAAATGCTTTCAGCATTTTACTCGTCGAG
>CAZXCR010000177.1:0-4595 GCA_964639315.1 uncultured Treponema sp.
ATTCCACTTCCTATACTTATTAATACAAAAAATATAGCTAACAAAAAATATAAAATTGCTTTAGAAATATCTATTGCGCCATTTTTCATAAAAAATAATTTATCAAATCCAACAAATAAAAAAATAATTGAAATTATAAAACATATAATACCAACTATTTTCCATCCGTTCTTACTATTCATTTTTTACTCCTAAGCCTGAACTGCAAGATTCTTTTTTGCTAAGCGTTTTGCTTTTGCCTTTGCCAAATTTGTCTTGAATACAGGAGACTGGAAAAGAACAATAAGAATTACAACAATCGCTTTGTAAACAGGAAGCTGTGCTGCAGGAACTCCAATTGTGTATAAACTTGTTGAAAGTGCCTGAATTGTAATTGCACCAATTACTGAACCGGAAATCTTAAATTTTCCACCGTTTAAGCTGTTGCCACCTAAGGCTACGGCAAGAATTGCATCAAGTTCCATATTTAAGCCAATATTGTTTGCGTCACAAGAATAAATTCGGCTTGAAGCAATAAGACCTGCAACTCCGGAACTGAATCCGCTGATTACATAGCACATAAAAATTACAAATACTGAATTAATACCAACTAAGCGACCTGCACGTGGGTTGATTCCGACTGTTTTTACGTAAGTAGAGAATGCTGTAAAGCGAAGGAAGAGGCAAATAAGTGCTACGAAAATAATCGCAATAAAGATTGGTGTTGGAATAATGCAGTGTGGTAAAAATCCGCCAATCCAACGATAAGATTCTCTTCTTATGTAAAGAATAACTCCTGTAGCACCGGTAGAAGGTCTTGAAGAAATTAACTGAGCAATTCCTCGACCGGCAGTGTACAGAATTAACGTGGCAATCATAGGTTGAATATTCAGTTTTGCAACCAAAAATCCGTTAAATGCTCCACAAGCAATACTTCCAATAAGTCCAATAATAATTGCGCAGATTAATGGCATTGCGTAAGCGTCAGGGCTTTCTCCCAAGCATCGTACAATAAGTGCGCTGGTAATTGCCATAATTGAACCTACGGAAATATCAGTTCCGCGAGAAGAAGCTGCAACAAGGGTCATTCCAACAGAAAGAATTACAAGTTCGCTCGAGCGGTTTAAAATATCAATAATTGAACCGTAAAGAACGCCTGTATCTTTGTTGATTTCAATGCTGAAAAAGTTATTGTTGTTTTTGATTTTTGTGATAATTGCACTCAAAATTACAACAACAATCAATGCGCAAACAGGAAGAGCCAGCGGATTCTTAAAAAGTTTTAAAATAAATTTTTTTACCGACTGCCAGTTAAAAGAACTTTTTGCATTTTCAGCTGACTTTTCATTTTTTGGTTCAGCCTGTAAAACTTCTTTTTTTTCAGCAGGTTTTGCTTTAGTTGTTTTAGTAATCGCAGTTTTTTTAGATTTTTCAGAACTTGCGGATTTTACAGTTTTTGTATCTGTTGAAGAAGATTTTGTTCTACTCATCTGATTCTCCTCCGGCAATAGCAGCCATTACCTGATCCTGTGTTAAATTGTCATTTTTTAATTCATTCACTTTTTTGCCATCGCGAAGAATACAAAGTCTGTTTACAGTTCGAAGCATTTCTTCAATTTCTGAACTGATAAACATAATTGTCATTCCTTCGCCTGCAAGTTGAATTACAAGTTTTTGAATTTCAGTTTTTGTTCCAACGTCAATTCCGCGGGTAGGTTCGTCAAGAATCAAAAAGTCAGGATTTGTAATAAGCCATCGACCAATAATAACCTTCTGCTGGTTTCCTCCCGAAAGTGACTTTATAGGAGTTTCTGCTGACGGGGTTTTTATGTTCAAAGCCTTGATGTACTTGTCAGTAAGTTCAATCTGCTTTTTCATTGGAAGAAGCTTGAAAATTCCTGTTTTTGCCTGAAGTGCAATCATCATATTTTCGCGGATTGAAAGATCGGCAATAATACTTTCTGCTTTTCTGTCTTCAGGAAGATAAGCCATTCCTGCGCGGATTGAATCGATTGGAGCTTTTGCTTTTGTAAGATTTCCCTTAAAGTACAAATCTCCAGCGTCTGGCTTGTCTGCTCCGTAAAGCGTTCTTGCAAGTTCGGAACGTCCTGAACCAAGAAGTCCCGAAAGTCCAATAACTTCGCCTTTTTTTATTACAAGATTAAATGGTTTTATAGTGCCTTTATGTGTTAAACCGACAGCCTTTATAATTTCAGGTAAATCAGTTTTATTTTCTACATCTTTATTGCTGTGCAAAGAGTCGAGTTCTGCAACTTCGTGACCCAGCATAGTTTGTACGAGTTTGAGGCGGGGAAGTTCTTCAACTGTAAAAGTTCCCTGATATTCACCGTTGCGCAGAACTGTGATTTTGTCGCAAACTTCATAAACCTGCTCAAGAAAGTGAGTTACGAAAATAATTCCGGTTCCTTTACTTTTGAGCGTATTCATTACTTTAAAAAGATCTTCAACTTCTTTGTCATCAAGAGAACTTGTTGGTTCGTCAAGGATTAAAACTTTACAGTTGAAATTTACAGCGCGTGCAATTGCAACCATCTGCTGAATTGCAACTGAATAGTCACCGAGCGTTCTTGTAACGTCAATGTCAGTTAAACCTACGTTTTCAAGAACTTTTTTTGCGGTACTGTTCATAAGTTTCCAGTTAATTGCAAAATGACCAATTTTTGGCTCGTGTCCTGCAAAAATATTTTCTGCCACAGAAAGATTCGGGCAAAGGTTAACTTCCTGGAACACAGTACTTATTCCATTCATCTGAGCTTCCTCAGGAGAACGGTTGTTTATTTCTTTTCCATCAAGGAAAATCTGACCACTGTCTCTTTGGTAAACACCAGTCAGAACTTTTATCAGTGTACTTTTTCCTGCGCCATTTTCGCCCATCAAAGCGTGAATTTCCCCTTTATTTAAAGAAAACTCTACGTTTGTAAGTGCTTTTACGCCAGGAAATGTCATTGTGATATTTTTCATTTTTAGAAGAACATCATCGTTTGCCATACAATAAAACCTCTTTGTTTGAATAAAAAAACCGGAGTAGAGAATTATTTCCCAAACTCCGGTTTCAAGTTTCGTGATACTTAATTTGTTGTTTAAGAAACGTTTATTAAATTAGTATGCACGAGTTGGAAGTTTTTCAGCAGCATTTTCCTGATCAAATACTTCTTCTACAACATACTGAATTTTGTCAACTGTTCCGCCGTTTTCAAGAATTTTGATGATTTCGTCAACACGTGGACCGTGAAGTGGGTTACATTCACAAGCACAGTTGATTTCACCACTAATCATTCTGTTAAATGATTCGCGAACTGCATCGAAACAAATGATAATGATATCTTTTCCTGGAACTTTTCCAGCTGCTTTAATAGCGTCGATTGCACCCCAAGCCATGTTGTCGTTTTCAGCAAAAACAACATCAATGTTGTCTGCACCAACTGACTTAAGAATTGCTTCCATTACTTTCTGTCCGCCGTCCTGAGTAAAGTCTCCAGACTGCTGAGCAACAAGATTCCAATTGCTGTGAGCTGCAATTCCTTCTTCGATTCCCTGAGTACGTCCGATCTGAGCAGAAGCACCGATTGTTCCCTGAAGGTCTACAATGTTAATTTTTTCATTGTCGCGGCCAATCTTTTTAAGATAAGCATCAAGCCATTTTACAGAATCGCGACCTTCTTTAAGGAAGTTTCCACCAACCCAGCAAAGATAAAGAGAATCATCAGAAACTTTCATCTGGCGGTCAGAAAGGATAACTGGAATACCAGCGTTCTTTGCTTCTGTAAGAACTGTTTCCCATCCTGTTTCAACAACTGGAGCAACTACGATGTAGTCAACGTCCTGCTGAATAAAGTTGCGCATTGCTTTAATCTGATTTTCCTGTTTCTGCTGAGCATCATCAAAAATCAATTTATAGCCATTTTCTTCTGTAAATGTTTTTTTGAATGATTCTGTGTTTGCAAGACGCCAATCTGATTCAGCGCCAACCTGAGCGTATCCAACTGTAATCAATTTTTTTGATTCTGCTGAACTTGCAGATTTAGAATTGTTCGATTTTGAACATCCTGTGAGAGCTAATGCAGCAGCAATAACCGCACTAGTAATAGCAACTACCTTTTTCATCTAAAGTTTCCTCCTAATTAGATGTGATAATTATTTTTTATAATGAATAAATATTAAATCAGAATTTCTCAGATGTCCACGAAAAAATTTTACAAAATAAAATGACGGATTTTTCCCTTTATATATAGAAGAAAATGAACGATTAGAAAAAAGATAAAATTTTTATATCGCTTTTTTTTGATAATAAACGATTTTTTTTGAACTTAAAAAGCCTTTAAATTTTTGTAATTAATTATCTAAACGCTGATTGAGAGTGTCTAAATTGAGCAGAAGTTTACATAAGAAATGAATATGCTTTCTTTTTGTTACGCATATTTTGTGCTGGTTACTAATGAAATTTTCAGTTAGGTCAAAATTCGAGTTTTGTTGCAAGGTTTACTTATTTGGAGCGAATTTTTTTTCCTGCCATAAATTTTTTTTGCGTTCCGGCTGAAATTTTTTTTAGAAAACCCGCTTTCCGCGGTTTCATTCAAAACCTGCGGTTTTGAACG
>CAZXCR010000178.1:0-4580 GCA_964639315.1 uncultured Treponema sp.
TATATGCTATGGGCAAGGAAATTCCATTGGTGTTCCACTTTATTATTTGGAATACAAAGATTTTTTAGATGACAAAATTAAATGTCCTTTAATTTTTGAAGATTGATTTTCTTTTTTTTCAAAATCATTTAATAAAGGTTCTTATTATGTTGCTTTGATTGCAAATAAAAAAAAATTAGAAGGCGGGCTTGGTGAAACTGTCTATGTTGAATTATTAAATCTTCCTTTGATATTTTCAGTTTTTGTTTCATATTTGCTTGGAAAATCGCTTAAAATTGTAGAACGCAATTTGTTAACCAACAAATTTTTCATACCATTTTTTTTATTAATTTCTCAATGGATTTTTGTAATTCCAAGATTTGCACTTTTTAATTTCCTTGATTTATACGGAATTTGTGAGATGTTTTTAACATTTTTAATGTTTCTATTTTTTAATACCCTTTCAAAATATTTTACTATAGCGAAATCACCATGCAAAAAATTTCAATAATACTTACCGACATTACAAAGCGTGCTGGCACTGAGCGTGCCGTTGTAAATCTTGCAAATATTCTTTGCGGATTGGAATACGAGGTTTATATTTTTAGCACAGATTCAATTTCTGGTTGTGCACAATATGAATTAAATTCTAGTGTAAAAATTTTTCATTTTGGTTTAAAAATTGCAGCTGCATATGGTCTTGCAAAAATCAAGGAATACAAGAAATTAAAAACAAAAATAATAAAAACTGTAAAAAATGAAAATATTGATTGCGTTATAGGAACTTATTCATTTTTTAATGCTTTAATTTCAAAAATTCCTGATGTAAAAACTATTGGCTGTGAACATTTTAATTATTTTAGTGCTTCAAAATTGCATAGGCTTGTACGGCGGATTTTTTATCCAAAACTCAATGCAGTTGTAGTTTTAACTGAACGTGATAAAACTCATTATTCATTCTTAAAAAATTGTTATGTAATTCCTAATTCACTTTCGTTTAAAACTTCTATAAAGCAAAGTTGGAACGAAAAAGTTGTGCTTTCTGTAGGGCGCTATACAAAGCAAAAAGGTTTTGACTTTCTTATAAAAGTTGCTGCAAAATTAAAAAAAGATTTTCCTGACTGGAAGTTTAAAATCGTTGGAAGTGGCGAAGATGAAAGTTTGCTAAAAAATCTTATTACTGAATACCGACTTGAAAATTATGTAAACTTATTGCCACCCACAAATAATGTTGTGGATTTATATAAATCTGCAAGTATTTATTGTATGTCTAGCCGTTGGGAAGGCTTTCCCATGGTTTTGCTTGAAGCCCGAGAATGTGGACTTTGTTGCGTAAGTTTTGACTGTCCAGAAGGTCCTGCGGAACAGATAACGGACGGTGTTGACGGTTTTTTGTGTGAACCTGAAAATCTAGATATTTTAGCAGAGAAGTTAAAAATCGTTATGGAAAATGAAAGTCTGCGTGAAGAATTCGGGAAAAAAGCTTATGAAAACAATAAACGTTTTTCTACAGAAAGCATCACAGAAAAATGGAAAAATCTTTTGGAGAGGCTTTAATGGGGAAAATTGACTTTTAGTTGTTTTACCCATATATTTGTATTAGATAGGAGACGGCTTATGCATAATATGAATGTAAAAGCAATTGTATTTAAGGGCAAAGAAGGAAAAAAGGCCATTAAGCAGATTCTGAATGCTAAGCCCGTAAAAAATGAATATACAACAACAATAGCAGAAAGATCAAAGTTGTATGTTTTCCCTGCTGTTCCAGCGTTTGATTACGAAAAAAAATGATTCTAGAAGCTGGCAATTATTATCTTGAACATCTTTCTGATGATGTAAATAGTTATGAATTAAAAAAGTTTAAAATACAACATGAAGAAACTCAACTAACAAAATATCTTGTAAAACTCGCTAAAAAACACGAAATAGCAATGCTAAATAAAACATATCTTGTTAGGGATAAGCGCAATAAAAATTTGGTTGCTTGGTTTTCTTTAAAGAATGCAACTTTGCCGTATAACGATAAAGAAAATAGTTTTTTAATTCCTGCAGTTGAACTTACTCATTTCGCGGTTGACGAACGATATAAAAATAGTGCTTCAAAAGATGAATTTTCTGTAAAGACTGGAGAGTTTATTTTTTGGAATTTAATTTTGCCTGTTGTAAGGGATGTTGCTCTCAAAGTGGCTTGCAAAGATTTGTTTGTTTTTGCAATAAATGCAAAGGAATTAATTGATTACTATAAAAATAGACTTGGCTTTAAGGAAATTGAAAATTTAGATAACAAGTTATTTTTTGAATATGCAGTTCCTGATTATGATGATAACTGTAGATTCTTATATTTCCCCTTGAACTAAAAAGTTAAAAATTTTTGTAATTTTAGAACTATTTTTGCAGTTTTGACAAAAGCTTCTTGCTCTTTAATGGTAATAATAAGTGATATACGTATTTATTTTTTTCTTTCTTTTTTTGGCAAGTTTTTCTGATAAAAAATACCATAAGGTTTTATATATTGCACTTATCGCTTTTCTTATTTTTTTTGGTGGCTTTAGGGCAGATACAATAGGAGTTGATACAGCTGGAGGATATAAAACTTATTGGAATTTGTATCTTAATGGAAATCCATTATCGTTCGTAGAGCCAGCATGGGTTTTTTTAATGTCTTTGTGTGTAAGATTTAATTTAGGATATTCAGGACTTATTTTTATAAGTGAATTGCTTTGTATTCTTCCAACTTCTTATGTGATATATAAGCAGAAAAACAATAACATTATTTTTTCATTAGCCATTTATTATGGAATGTTTTTTTTTCTACATAGTTTTAATCTGATCAGACAAAGTATTGCAATGAGTTTTTGTCTTTTATTTGCATATTTTTTTTATGAAAAGAAGTATTATAAAGCTATATTTTCTTTTGTATTGGCTTTTTTGATGCATAAGTCTGCTCTTATTTTTATTATTGCAATTTTTTTTAATAAGTTTGTTTTAACAAGAACTAGAATTATATTTTTGTGTTTTATAACTTTTTGTGCAGGTCTTTTATTGTCAAAAAGGTTCTTTATAATACTTGCAGGTCCTTATGCAGGATATTTAGAAAACAGTAGCTTTGGTTTTAGAAATATGTCCATGTCATTGATATTATTAGACATCCTTATGAATGTTTTTTTGATTTCATATATTTTACTTGGAAAAAGAAAAAATCTTTCTTCTTTTTATTTAAAGACATTGGTTTTGGGAATGCTTTGTATGAATATGACGATGACACTGGAATTGGGAACTCGGTTGATTCTTTATTTTACACAGGCACAAATTATTTTTTATCCTGAATATTTTAAAATAAAACGAAATGATAAAAATATATTGTTTTGTGTTCTAGTTCTTTATTTTTTTGTCAATTTTATAAAAATATTGATAGGGCAGTGGGATTCATTGACTCCATATAGATTGTTTTTTTTATAGGAATTAATTTTATGCTTCTTTCAATCATAATACCTGCATACAATGTTGAACGCTTTATTGCTCGGACTCTTGGAACTTTTATTTCTCAAAATCTAAAAGATTGTGAAATAATTGTTGTAAATGACGGTTCAAAAGATAGAACTCTTGAAATTGCTGAACAGATTGCAAAAAAGGAATCTTGTATAAAAGTAATAAACCAGGAAAATAAGGGCGTTTCTGTTGCTCGTAATGTGGGCTTAGAAAATGCAAGTGGCAAATACATTTATTTTATGGATTCTGATGACACAATTGCAGACGGCACTTTGGATTTTTGGCGAAATCTTTTGAATCAGAACAAAAATTGCAAAGTTTATGCTTTTGGCTACAAAACTTTAACTGGAAATAAAGAAAAAAAGTATGTTTTTTCTTCGTTTGATAAACAGACATTAAAAAATCCGCTATTAAAGCAAATTTTTTTGGCAAAAAAAATTTGCTTTCATATATGCAGTTGCATATATGAAAGCAAATTCCTGCAAGAAAACAACTTAAAATTTACTCCAGGAGTAAAAATTGGAGAAGATGTGGAGTTCATTTTAAATATTCTGGACAAAACAAATGCTCTTTATTATGACGCAAGAGAATGTTTTATTTATTTGATTCGCAATGATTCTGCAATGCAGGGATACAAAACCTTTTCTGTCACCCAATTTCATTCCTATGAAATTCGTCGTGACATCTGTCTTTCTAAAAATTATCAGACGGAAGAACTTAAAAAATATTCAAATTTCTGGCTTAAAAACCAGTATGTATCTCACTTGATTAGTTATCTAAAATCTGATTTTAACGATTCTGAAATAACAGAAAAGTTCATTCAAGATTTAAAATATTTAAGGCTTCCTTCAATTAATGGTGCATTAAAAAATACACTTGCAATAAAACTTGCAAGAGTTTTGCCGTTAAAATTGATATTGAAAATCTTAAAATAGAGGAAGAAAAAAAATGCAAGCTGTTGTTATAACCGCATATCGTGATCCAGAGCAAGTTTATAAACTTGCAGAATATTTGAGTAAAAAATTTCTTGTTTATATTCATTTTGATAAGAAACTAGACAGTGAAAAAATAAGTGAGCAACATTTTGAAAATTTAAAAAATGATTATTTGTA
>CAZXCR010000179.1:0-4530 GCA_964639315.1 uncultured Treponema sp.
ATTACTGTTTATTCAGACAAATCATTTACATTCATTCTTAAGACACCTCCGGCTGCAGTTCTTATTAAGAAGGCTGTTGGTATTCAGAAGGGTTCTGGAAACTCTCTTCGTGATAAGGTTGGAACTCTTTCTCAGGCTTCTCTTGAAGAAATTGCAAAGACAAAACTTCCTGATCTTAATGCGAATGACCTTGAAGCAGCAAAGAAGATTGTTGCTGGAACAGCTCGTAGTATGGGCGTTGAAGTGGAGGCTAAATAATGAAACACGGAAAGAATTACCGCACATCATTAACAAAATATGATTCATCTAAATCATATGCAGTTGCTGAAGCTTGTCAGTTAGTAAAAGATCTTCATTATGTAAAATTTGATGAGACTGTTGAACTTTCAGTTTCTTTGAGACTTGAAAAGAATCAGACAGTACGTGATACATTGGTATTCCCTCATCAGTTTACTGCAGAAAAACGCGTATTGGTTTTCTGTAAAGAAGATCGTGTTAAGGAAGCTCTTGATGCAGGTGCTACTTATGCTGGTACTGAGTATATCGAGAAAGTAAAGGGTGGCTGGCTTGATTTTGATGTTGCTGTAGCAACACCAGATATGATGAAAGATGTTGGTCGTCTTGGTATGGTTTTGGGACGCAAAGGTTTAATGCCTAACCCTAAGACTGGTACTGTTACTCCTGATATTGCCGGTGCTGTAGCTGCTCTTAAAAAAGGACGTACTGAATTCCGTGCTGATAAAACAGGTGTTGTTCATATTCCTGTAGGAAAAGTTTCTATGGATGCAAAAGACGTTGCTGAAAACGTTACTACATTCATGACAGAACTTGACCGCAAAAAGCCAACTGATGCAAAAGTTGATTTTATTCGTTCAGTTTCTATTAGTTCTTCTATGGGACCTGGCGTTTGGGTTGACTTTAAGGAGGGTGAATAATGGCTATTAAAGCAAAGAAAATTCAGCCTGCTAAGGCAGCAGCAATTGAAGAAACAAAGAAAGTTCTTGGAGAATATTCAAACTATGTATTTGTAGACTATCGCGGACTTACCGTAGAACAGATTACAAAACTTAGAAATGGACTTCGCGAGAAAAATTCTCAGCTTAAAGTTTTCAAGAACAATTTTGCAAAAGTTGCATTTGATGAACTTAAGAATGATGAAGTTGCACAGTATCTTTCTGGTCCAACTGCTATTGCTCTTATTAAAGAAGATGCAAATGAATCTGCAAAGGTTTTATTTGACTTTGCAAAAGATGCTCCAAATCTTGTAGTTAAAGGCGCTTGGGTTGATGGCGAGCTTTATGATGCTGCAAAAATTGAAGCTCTTGCAAAACTTCCTGGCAGAAAACAGCTTATTGCTATGCTTATGTCTGCAATCAATGGTCCTGCAAGAAAACTTGCTGGTACATTGCAAGCATATGTTGAAAAACTTGAAAAAGAAGGTCCTGTTGCTGAAAAAGCAGCTGAACCTGCAGCAGAAGCTCCAGCAGAGTCTGTGGCTGAAGCAGCACCAGCTCCAGCAGCTGAATAAGACTGATTTTTATACATTTAGTTTTTGTTCAGCAGGGTAATTTACCCTAGAGTGAGTTCTTTTTTACTACGGTCAGGCTTCTGTGTGCTGATTACTGTCCGTAGAAACCGCTAAAGGCAGAAAAAAGAAACAGTTTGTTTCTTCTGCATGCGGAATTATATTTTTAATCGAAAAGATTATGGAGAAGACAATTATGGCACTTTCTAATGATGAAATCCTTGAAGCAATTGCAAATTTAACAGTTCAGCAGGCTGCTGATCTCGTAAAAGCAATGGAAGAAAAATTTGGTGTATCTGCAGCAGCTCCTGTAGCTGTAGCAGCAGGTCCAGCAGCACCAGCTGCAGAAGAGCAGACAGAATTTACTGTTACTCTTGAATCTATTGATGCAGCTAAAAAGATTGCTGTTATTAAGGCTGTTCGTGCAATTACAGGTCTTGGACTTGGTGAAGCAAAAGCTCTTGTTGAAGGCGCTCCAAAAGTTGTAAAGGAAGGCGTTTCTAAGGCTGATGCTGACAAGATGATTGCTGATATTGAAGCAGCTGGCGGAAAGGCAAGCAAGAAATAATTTTTTTTGAAAATTATAATGTGGGCATCTGGTGAAAAGTGTCGAATGTGATTTTTTACTAGATGCCCTTAATTTTAGGAAATACTTTTTTGTAGATTTTCTTAAAATATGTAATTTTCCGTAATGTTTTAGTAAGTTTGGTAAAGATTTCGGTTTTTATCAGACAGCTTTATTCAGACAGTTTTGTTTGATAAAAGAAATGAGGTTTTTTTAGTGTCATTTTCAAAATCTATTTTGGAGATGCTCAGTTTACTCTCTTTTAAAATTTAGCTTCGGGAATTTTGTGTTTCCGAGGCTTTTAGGCGTCTATAAGAACTAGCAGAAAAATTATAGAACTAAAAAAAATATTTTCTGCCGGAAAAGAAACTCCGTTAGGACTGTTGATCTCGTGCTGAGCAAAGTTTTTGCTTGTAGCGGTTCAGCGAGGACCAGTTTCAAACACGAGGTAATTTGATTAATGTTTGCAAAAAGCAAAACAATCGTAAGAAAGTACATCGGTAAGAATATTCAGGATTTTCAGGAAATGCCTGATCTTATCGGAATTCAGTTAAAATCTTATGAAGATTTTATTCAGCGGGAAAAATTAGAGAAAAAAGAAGAACTTAAGGATCAGGGACTTCAGGGAGTTTTTAAGTCAACTTTCCCAATTGAAAGTCCAGATGGTCAGATGGCACTTACCTATGATTTCTATGACCTTGATTTTGAAAATATTAAATTTGATGAACTTGAGTGTAAGAAAAAGGGTGCAACTTATTCAGTTCCTTTAAAAGCAAGAATCAATCTTGTATTTAAGAATACTGGAGCAATTCATCAGAAAGACATTTATATGGGCGATGTTCCTCTTATGACTGACAGAGGTACATTCATTATTAACGGAGCGGAACGCGTTGTTGTAAGCCAGATTCATCGTTCGCCTGGAGTTATTTTCCAGCACGATAAAGGAGTTTATTCTTCAAGAATTATTCCTTACCGTGGTTCATGGCTTGAATTTGAAATTGATCCAAAACACGAACTTATCTATGCAAAAATAGACCGCAAGAAGAAGATTTTGGGAACAATTTTCCTTCGTGCTCTTGGAATTCAAACACGTGAAGAAATTATCAATTATTTCTATGTTACAGAAAATATTGCAGTTCCTTCTGATGTTGAAAAAAGAGAAGAACTTGTAGGTCGCATTCTTGCTAAGGCTGTTATTATAAAAGACTCTGAATCTGGAGAGGAAAAGAAGCTGTTTAGAGCTGGAGATAAACTCCATCCGCACGATTTGGACGATCTTGTTGCAAATAATATTGCTGAAATTTCTGTAATCAAACTTGACGCTAGAAAAAATCCTAACAACAAGGACGAAGTTAATCCTTCTTTGAACAGCGAAATGATTGTTAACTGCTTTGAGCGGGAAGAAATCATTTTTGCAAAGGAAGGAAGTGCAACTGCTGACGAACCATCGCGCGATGAATGTATAAACAGAGTTTATCAAGTGCTTATGCCTGGTGAACCAATCAGCTATGATGCGGCAGAAAAAGATTTAACTTCTATGTTCTTCAGTATTCGTAGATATGATTTGGGACGCGTTGGTCGTTACAAGTTGAACAAAAAGTTCGGATATGAACCTGAAAGAGAAGAAAGTACTCTTGTTATGGACGATATTATCCAGACAATGAAACATCTTATTAATGTTTATAATGATGAAGAGCGTCTTGATGATATTGACCATCTTGGTAACCGCCGTGTGCGCTGTGTAGGAGAACTTCTTACAAATCAGTTTAATATTGCATTCTCACGCATGGAAAGAATTGCAAAAGATCGCATGAATCAGAAAGAAACTGACATTTTGAAACCTCAGGATTTGATTTCAATTAAGCCGATTGTTTCTGCAATTAGAGAATTCTTTGGTTCATCACAGCTTTCTCAGTTTATGGATCAGTGTAATCCGCTTTCAGAACTTACTCACAAAAGACGTCTTAGCGCTTTGGGAACTGGTGGTCTTTCTAGAGATCGTGCCGGATTTGAAGTTCGTGACGTTCATTACACTCATTACGGACGTATGTGTCCTATTGAAACTCCTGAAGGTCCGAATATTGGTTTGATTGTTTCCCTTGCAATTTATACAAGCATAAATGAATATGGCTTCCTTGAAGAACCGTATCGTAAGGTTGTGGACGGAAAGGCAACTAATCAGGTGGATTATCTTTCACCAATGGACGAAGATAAGTATGTAATTGGTCAGGTTACAGAAGGAATGGGCAAAGACGGTTCGTTCCCTACTGATTTGATTCCTACACGTTATCGCGGTGACTACACAAGCCGTTCTCCAAAAGACGTTCAGTATATGGACGTTTCTCCACGTCAGGTAATTTCAGTTTCTGCTTCTTTGGTTCCTTTCCTTGAAAACGATGACGCTAACCGTGCTTTGATGGGTTGTAACATGCAGAGACAG
>CAZXCR010000180.1:0-4528 GCA_964639315.1 uncultured Treponema sp.
TTTTTTGTCGAGTTTCATATTTGGAATTCCGTACATTAGAAGTCCGCCAATTCTGTCTTCTCTTTCGTAAACCGTTACATTGTGACCTCGCCGATTTAAAAGGTCAGCAACGGCAAGTCCTGAAGGCCCTGAACCAATTACGGCAATTTTTTTATCTGACCGATGCTTTGGAATTTGAGGTTTCATATAGCCGGATTCAAAAGCCTTTTCGATTATAAAAAGTTCGTTGTCGTGGATTGTGACCGCTTCTTTTATGTCACCGCCGTTTCCGCAGTTGCACGCTTTTTCGCAAAGTGCCGGACACACTCTTCCGGTAAACTCAGGGAAACTTGAAGTTTTTAAAAGACGCCATGCAGCCATATCGTACTGCCCCTGATAAAGTGCATCGTTCCATTCGGGAATGTAGTTGTGCAGAGGACAGCCGGTTACCATTCCAGCAAGTCGGATTGCACTTTGGCACATTGGAACCCCGCAGTTCATGCAGCGACCCGCCTGTTTTTTTCGTTCCTCTTCATTCAGCGGCTGATGAAATTCGCAAAACCCCTTTATTCTTTCTTCGGGCTTTACTGTTATATTTTCAATTCTGTTTGTTTCTAAAAATCCAGTTGCTTTACCCATTTTCTTCTCCTATAAAAATGCAAGCGTAAAACATCAGTTTTAGGGTTGCATTTTTAAGCACATTCGTAACGAAGTGAGAATGTGCAGATGATAAAAAAAGTTTGCAACGCAAACTTTATAACGATAAAAGGCTGCGCCATTTCAGCAGGCTTTTATCGTTTTTTCTCCTATAAAAATGCAAGCGTAAAACATCAGTTTTAGGGTTGCATTTTTAAGCACATTCGTAACGAAGTGAGAATGTGCAGATGATAAAAAAAGTTTGCAACGCAAACTTTATAACGATAAAAGGCTGCGCCATTTCAGCAGGCTTTTATCGTTTCTTCTATAAAAATCAGGCAGTTACCTTTTTGAACGCTTCAAGAACGGCTTCGTCGTGCGAAAGTCCGCGCTCTTCTGCCTTACTGATTTCAACCATCATCCTGTGGTAATCATTTGGAACAATTTTTTTGAAATGAGGAAGATATGAATCAAAATCTCCGGCAATTTTTTTAGCCAAAACTGAACCAGTTTCTTTAGCGTGCTTTTCAACTAAGGATTTTAAGAAGAGTGCATCGTGACTGTCAGAAACTTCGCTCATAGAAACAAGCTGTTTGTTCAGCCTTAAATAAAGGTCGTGATTCAAATCAAGCACATAGGCAACTCCACCGCTCATTCCTGCTGCAAGATTTTTTCCGGTATGCCCTAAAATTACTGCAGTTCCGCCAGTCATATATTCAAGCCCGTGATCTCCGCAGCCTTCTACAACCACTGTAGCTCCGGAATTTCGTACTGCAAAACGCTCACCGGCAATTCCGTTAATGTAGGCTTCTCCGCTGGTTGCTCCAAAAAGTGCAACGTTTCCAATAACAATATTTTCTTCTGCCTTGAATTTTGCATTTTCAGGAGTTTTTACAACGATTTTTCCGCCAGAAAGTCCCTTTCCTAAATAATCGTTTGCATCTCCTGTGAGCCGCATTGTAAGTCCCTTTGGAATAAAGGCACCAAAACTTTGCCCACCGCCGCCAGTTGCATTCACAGTAAAACTGTCTTCGGCTAAAGATTTTCCGAATCGCTTTTGAATTTCTGAACCCAAGATTGTGCCCACAGTTCTATCCGTAGAAGAAACCTGAATGTTAAAAGAACCTTTTTTGTTTTTTGCACATTTTTCAAACTGCTTGAGGAGGACTTTTTCATCAACTGTTTTTTCAAGACCAAAATTGTAAACATCTTCTTTTACAAAGTGCTGAATTTGTTCCGGAGAAGACCTGTAGCCAATAATTCCGCTCATATCAACTAAGGCAGCGCGTTTAAATCCCTGTTTTTCCTTAAGCTTCAATCGCTCAGTGTGACCAACCATTTCATCAACTGTTTTAAAGCCTAACTTTGCCATATACTCGCGAAGTTCCTGTGCAATGAACTTCATAAAATTTTCAACATATTCTGGCTTACCCTTAAAACGCTTTCTAAGTTCTTCATTTTGAGTTGCAACGCCAAACGGACAGGTATCAAGATTGCAAACTCTCATCATTGCGCAACCCATTGTGATTAAAGGTGCAGTTGCAAAACCAAATTCTTCTGCGCCCAAAAGACACGCAATTGCAACATCGCGGCCGCTCATCAGCTTACCGTCAGTTTCGATTGTAACGCGGGTGCGAAGTCCGTTCTGGATTAATGTTTGGTGAGTTTCGGCAAGTCCCAGTTCCCACGGCAATCCTGCGTGATGAATAGAAGAAATAGGGGCCGCTCCAGTTCCTCCATCGTGACCTGAAATCAAAATTACCTGAGCCCCAGCCTTAGCAACGCCAGCCGCAATTGTTCCAACTCCCGCTTCGCTTACAAGTTTTACAGAAATTCGTGCATCGCGGTTAGCATTCTTTAAATCGTAAATTAGCTGAGCTAAATCTTCTATTGAATAAATATCGTGATGAGGTGGAGGCGAAATTAAAGAAACGCCCGGAGTTGCGTAGCGAGTAGTGGCAATCCACGGATAAACTTTTTTGCCCGGAAGATGACCGCCTTCGCCAGGTTTTGCTCCCTGCGCCATTTTAATTTGAATTTCCTTTGCGCTCAAAAGATATTCCTCAGTAACGCCAAAACGTCCAGAAGCTACCTGTTTGATTGCGGAATTTGCTTCAGTACCAAGTCGTTCTGGTTTTTCACCGCCTTCACCAGAATTTGATTTTCCGTGCAAGTGATTCATTGCAAGTGCCATACAGCGGTGCGCTTCTTCAGAAATTGAACCGTAACTCATTGCGCCAGTTTTAAATCGCTGAACAATATTTTCCACACTTTCAACTTCATCAATAGAAACTGACTTTGAGCCATCAAAATCAAAATCAAGCATAGCTCGCAGCGTGTGCGGATGTGCATTGTCATCAACTAAAGCCGTGTATTCTTTAAATCGATTGTAATCAGAATGTTGAGTAGCTTCCTGAAGTGCAATAATTGTTTCTGGAGAATAAAGGTGATCTTCGCAAGTGCGTCCCCGTCGCATTTTATGATTTCCCACAGAATCAAGATGCTGATTTACGGTAAGCCCCAGCGGATCAAAGGCGCGGTTGTGGTTGTAGTTAACGTCTTCTTCAATTTCCTTAAGCGTAATTCCACCTACGCGACTTACAGTATTTGTAAAATATTTATCGATTACAGATTTATCAATTCCCACTGCTTCAAAAATTTGTGCTGACTGGTACGATTGAATTGTAGAAATTCCCATCTTTGCAGCAATTTTTACAATTCCGTTAATAATCGCCTTGTTGTATTCGTCAATTGCAGTGTGATAATCCTTATCCAGAAGTTTTTGGTCAATCAGTTCAGCAATACATTCGTGTGCAAGGTAAGGGTTGATTGCGCGCGCTCCGTAACCCAAAAGCATTGCCGCTTGATGAACGTCGCGCATTTCTGCAGTTTCAAGAATAATCGAAATTGCAGTGCGCTTTTTTGTGCGGATTAAATACTGCTCTACGGCACTCGTTGCAAGAAGTGAAGGAATTGCCACGTGATTTTCATCAACTCCGCGGTCACTTAAAACAATAATATTTGCCCCGTTGTGATAAGCTCTGTCTACGCACACAAACACTTCGTTAAGTGCATTTTCAAGCGACGTATTTTTGTAGTAGAGAAGAGAAACGGTTTCGCACTTTAAGCCCGGTTTGTTAAGTGCCTTAATTTTCATCAGGTCAACGCCGGTAAGAATTGGATTTGTAATTTCAAGTACCTTGCAGCTCTTACTTTCGGGTTGAAGCAAATTTCCGTCAGAACCAACGTAAACCGTAGTGTCAGTAACAATTTTTTCGCGCAAAGAATCGATTGGCGGATTTGTAACCTGAGCAAAAAGTTGTTTAAAGTAAGAAAAAAGCGGCGGATGTTTTTCAGACATAACTGCCAGCGGAGTATCAATTCCCATAGCGCCGGTTGGTTCCACACCATTTTTTGCCATAGGAAGAACCATTTCGTTAACGTCTTCATAATTCCAGCCAAAAGCCCTGTACTGAATGTCGCGCTGTTCCTGAGTGTAAACCGGAATTTTGTGATTTGGAATTGAAAGATTTTTCAGTTTCAAAAGATTCTGGTCAAGCCATTCCCCATACGGATAAAGATTTGCAAAGTGATTTTTGCACTCTTCATCAGAAATAAGTCTTTTTTGCTTAGTGTCAACTAAAAGAATTTTACCCGGTTCAAGACGTGATTTTTTTACAATATTTTCTTCAGGAATATCAAGAACGCCCACTTCGGAAGAAAGAATGAGCATATTGTCTTTTGTAATGTAGTAGCGGCTTGGACGAAGTCCGTTGCGGTCAAGAGTTGCACCAAGAATGTCTCCGTCGCTAAACAAAATTGCAGCAGGACCGTCCCAGCTTTCCATCATAGTTGCCCAGTAATGATAAAAATCCTTCTTAGTCTGACTCATAGTGCCGTCATTTTTCCACGG
>CAZXCR010000181.1:0-4527 GCA_964639315.1 uncultured Treponema sp.
TGCTCGAAGAAAAAATTGCGAATTATTACGCAAATGCGGCAGGTTCTTCGGGAATTTCAATGTCTGTAAAAGACGGAGTTCTTGCCTCGCAGCATAACGGCAACTGGTATGTAATGATTCAGGGAATTTTGAACAAGGAAGGTGCGGCTCTTTCAAGTGAAGATAATGGTGTTGCTGAAATTTATAATGTCTGCGATTCAGTGGAAAATTACGGAAGTCGCTTTATATTTTCTGGCACTCCGTTCAATTCACACCAAAGTTCAAATTCCGCAATGAAAGAAATTTCATTAATTTCAACAATTTCAATTTTAGTTGTAATTCTGATTTTAATTCTTATTTTTCATTCACCGCTTCCACTTTTGTGCAGTCTTGCATCAATTTTTTTGTCGATTGGAATTGCCTTTGCTGCAACTCTTGCAATTTTCCATAAAATCCACATTCTTACACTTGTTTTTGGAACGTCGCTGATTGGTTCTTGCATAGATTACAGTCTGCATTATTTTACGCATTGGGCTGGCAATAAGGAACTTCTTAGCGGAACAGAAATAAGAAAGCATCTTATGGGCGGACTTTCTATGGCAATTGTTTCCACGGTGGTCTGCTACGTAATTTTGATGTTTGCACCATTTGAACTTTTGCGCCAGATGTCTGTTTTTTCAATTACTGGATTGATAAGTTCCTTCTTAACAACGGTTTGCATTTATCCAATAATTCCACTTCCAAAGAAAAATCGTGAATTAAAAATGCTGCATCTTGTAAAGCCTTCAAAAAATAAAAATAGAAAAAAAATGATAGGCAGAATCGGCATTGCAGCAATGTTTATTTTTTCACTTGGAACAATTTTAATTTTTCACAGCAGAGTTTCAGTTCATAATGATTTATACAAACTTTACACGATGAAAGGAAAACTTCTTGACGACAGAAACGAAACGGTTGCGGTTATAAAATACAATCCTACTTGCTGGTTTATAGTTTCTGGAAATGACGAAAATGAAACTCTTGTAAGGGAAGAAAATCTTAGAAGAAAAATTGAAGCTTCTTCTGGCGGAAAGATTTTTTATGCAAGTCCGTCAAAATTTATTCCGTCAGAATCTCATCAAAAAAAATCTAGGGAAGCCGTAAAAAAACTTTTGGAAATTTCAAGTGAACAATACGAAGCACTCGGTTTTGAAGCTTCATACGCTGAAACTTTGAAAAAAGACTTTGAAAAAACAGAAGGCGACTATATTTCGTTTGAAAATGGCAATGTTCCGACTTTTTTGTCGAATACAATTTCAAAAGTCTGGCTTGGAAAAATCGGAGAAAAATATTATTCAGTCATAATGCCGAATATGGTTTCAAATCCAAACGAACTTAAGCAATTTGAAAGTGCAGAAGATGGAATTCATTTTATAAACAAAATGGCTGATATGGCACGCGACCTTGATAAGCTTACGGTCATCATAATTCAGTTTTTCGCCCTAGCCTACATCATAATGTTTGTAATCTTAAAATTCTTTTACAGCTGGAAACAGTCTTTAAAAATCATATCAATTCCGCTGCTTATAATGTTGATGACCGCTGCAATTTTTGCAATTTCAAACATAACGCTTGAATTCTTTTCAGTTACGGGCTTGATTTTGGTTTTTGGACTTGGCGTAGACTACATAATTTATATGGTTCAAAATGAAAATGACAAAGCGCTCAAAGAAAAAACAATTGAACCTTTTGCAACATTTCTTTCGTTTTTTACAACGGCAATTTCTTTTGGTGCGCTCGCATTAAGTTCATTCCAGCCAGTTCATTTGATAGGACTTTCAATTTTTATAGGACTTACAACCGCTTACGTAAGCACACTTTTTTATGACAGAAGCCTTTAGACTTGGAGATTTTTTGTGAAAAAAAAATATATATCTACTTTTTGTAAAATTTTTACAGGACTTGCCTTTTTACTGGAAATTTTTTCCTGCTCAACTACGAATCTTGAGCAAAATTCGTTAAGTAAAGTTTTTGTTACAAATTCAAAGTCCATAAATATTCTTGAACCAAACAAAATTGATTCAAATGTTGACAGCGTCTATCTCCTTAGTGCAAATTTTGGTGAGGTGAGTTTTAATATTCTTTCGTATATTCAGGCTGATGTTTCAGGAATTTTTCTTGATTTTTTGAATGACTTTGGCACAAGTATGGGAAGTTTAATTTATGAAGAAAAAAAACTCAGTCTTAACTGCACTTTTCTTCCAAAAAAGTTAAAAGGCGAATACATTGTAAATGACCTGCAGCTCGTCTTTTACAAATCAGAATCTCTTGAGCAGAATTACAAAAATTCAGGTCTTTTATTTCTTGAAAAAAATGAAAATGGCAAAAAAGAAAGATTTATTTATAGCGGAAAAAAGTTGATTGAAAAAGCCGAAATTTTGGAAAATGAAATTGTTATAGAAAATTTTCTTCGTTCTTACAAATACACCCTTGTTTCTAACGGACTGTAAACTTTGTAAAAAAACTGCCCTAAATAAAAAGTGATTTTTATATGAATTCGATTAAAAATTTATCTGACGCAAAAGAAAAACTAAACTCATCAATGCAGGAACTTGAAAAACTTCTTGAAAATTCAAATGTAAAATTCCTTTCTGATGAAAAAAATATAGCTGAGCAAAAAACGCAGATTAAAGAAATCTTAAAAAAGCTTCTTTTTGTGGAAGATAAATTAAAACTTGCAATTGATTTTACCTACTTTGGGCAAAAATGCGGCGGTAAATCAAAGTCAGCGGAAAAAGCAAAGGCTGTTCGCGAAAACGGAAAAAAAGGCGGCCGGCCAAGCAAAAAAAGTATTTTGGAATTTGAAGAGATTGAAAAAAACAAAGTTTATAAAATTTTCTTCAGCGACAATTCATCTGTTTTTGTTGAAGGCAATCTTGAAAAAGCAAAAATCCGTTATCCAGAATCGCGCTACAAGTGGACAGAAAAGGCACTAAAAAATTATTCAGATTTGCAAGCGGCACTTCTTAACTAGACTGTTCAAGATTTGAATTTCGCAATTAATCATCTAATCGCCGATTGACCTGTCGAAATCAAGCGGCTGTTATTAATTAGACTCGTTTTTTTAGCACCGCAATTTTAACTTTACTGATAAAACCTGTAATCTTTTCAGTCAACAAAAAAAACTAATCCCTAATTTCAAAACAAGTATCGCCCTTTTCAAGCGGAAGTTCTTTTTTGTCAATTTTATCAATAAAAATAAAGCGTGAATTTTCCAGTTTAGTTAAAAGCATTTCTATATTTTCGCTCTTTCCCTGCGCCTGCATTAAAACACTTCCGTCCCATTGATTTTTAACCCAGCCCGTAACGTTAAATAAAGATGCAAGGTATTTCGAAGTGTATCTAAATCCAACTCCTTGCACATTTCCATAAAAAATAAATTCCATACGAATCATTTTATTTACCAACTGCCTTTTATCTTTTTTTTCTAAGAATTTAAAAGTCTTGTAAAAAATTGTCAACTTAAAGTTTTTATCATTCTAAGAGTTTTACAGAGGATTTTCTTCAGATATTGACATAAAAAATTTTATTTTATATATTTCTAGCAAGACAAAGACGTCTGTTTACAAAATGATTGTGTTTAAAACGCACAGTTAGTTTGCAAGCAGACGTCTTTTTTTTGTAAAAATTTGTGCAGTCAAAAAATGATTGCAACGCTATAAGGGGATTTTTGATTATGTGTGGATTTGTAGGAGCATTTGATTTAACAAGTGGCAGTCAGCCAATTGATGAAGGTTTAAAAGAGCAACTTCGCTCTCAAGTTCTGGAAATGAGTAAAAAAATTCGCCACCGCGGACCTGATTGGACTGGCGTTTATACCGGAAAAAATTCAATTCTAAGCCACGAACGCCTTGCAATCGTTGATCCTTTAAGCGGAAAACAGCCTCTTGTAAGTGATGACGGAAAAATCATCCTTGCGGTAAATGGGGAAATTTATAACCAAAAACAAATCCGTAAGTATTTTGAAAAAGATTACAAGTTTAAAACCCAAAGCGACTGCGAAGTCATAATTCCACTTTACAAAGAATGTGTAAAATCAGGTGGAAATTTTACTGAAATGATAGAAAAACTTTCAGGAATTTTTGCCTTTGCACTTTACGATTCTGAAAATGACGTTTACTTAATTGCCCGTGACGAAATTGGTGTAATTCCACTCTATCAAGGTTGGGACAAAGCGGGCCGTTACTACGTTGCAAGTGAACTTAAAGCGCTTGAAGGACATTGCGTAACAATCGAAGAATTTCCTAACGGAACTTATTTATATTCAAAAGATAAAAAACTTGTGCGCTGGTATCATCGCGACTGGGAATCTTACGAAAATGTAAAAGACAAAGCTGCTGCAACCGACGAAAAAGGTGAGGTCATTAATCCGTCAGTAATCGAAAAAGTAAAACTCGGTCTGGAAAATGCTGTAAAAGCTCAGCTGATGAGCGACGTTCCTTATGGCGTTTTGCTTTCAGGCGGACTTGATTCTTCAATCATCGCGGCAATCACACAAAAATATTCTAA
>CAZXCR010000182.1:0-4519 GCA_964639315.1 uncultured Treponema sp.
CTTTTATTTTCCTACATCTTTTTGTAAATTTTATTTAAACTCGAAATTCAGCCTCGTAGATTTTCTTGTTAAGAAGGAAATTTTTTGTTAGACAGGAAATTTTATTGGTAACGCGCGGACGCTGGTTACCAGTGGACATTTTTTTTAACTAAAAATTCAATCAGTAACAGGCTGCAAGTTAATTCAGTTCGGATTTTATGCGTAAATTTAACTTACAGCCGGTTTTTTAGCAGAATTTATTTTTTTCCAAGAGGATACGATTCCTGAATTGGACTGCAGAATGCAATTCCGCTTCCAGGTTCGCTTAAGCAAGGAAGTGTTCTGATTGCTTCAAGAACTGCATCTTTTTTTTCATTTTCAACTACAATCATCAGCATTTCTTTTTCAGGAACAATGTGAACGCCAAAGAATTTTTCGTCATCTTCGCGAGCTGTACCTCTTGCGTTAATTACTGTTCCTCCGCCCGCACCAGCTTTTCTTGCTGCAAGCATTGCATCGTCAGCATAGCCTTTGTTTAAAATAACAGTTATAAGTTCATTTGTGGAATTTGAAGCCATATTAATTTCTCCTTGAGTTATATTTGTTGCCTTAATTAGTTTTTCGGCGTTAAGAATATAAAGACTGCCAAAATTTGATTTTTCACTTTCGCAGGTTTCAAGAATTGATTTTACAATTTCCTGATGCTGAGGTGTTTCTGTTAGAATATAAACAAGATCCAAACTTGAACTACCTAAACCAAGATTTGCAATCAGACCGTTTGCGCTAATGCTGCGTCCAACACAAACTGTACCGCCAAAACTTCCAGCCTTCGAAGCAGCTTTTGAAATTAAATCAGCTTTTCCATGAGGCACAGTTGCAATAAGCAAATAAAGATTTGTCATTTTTTATCCCCATTTTTTTTAGTTTTAATCTTGAAAATGATTCCAAGAATTTGAATTGCAATGAGCGGCGTCATAGCAACAAGGGCAATAACTCCAAAAGAAGAAGCAGCTGTTGCATTTCCTGAGCCAATTGCAGTTCCAAGTGTAAAAGCAAGAATGAATGTGCTTGTCATAGGTCCGCTGGCAACTCCGCCAGAATCAAAGGCAATTCCTGTAAAAAGCGGCGGACAGAAAAATGTTAAAATAAGTGAAAGCGCATATCCTGGAATTAAAATGTACCAAAGACTAAAATTGTATAAAATTCGCACAATACTTAAAGCGATTGCAACTGCAACTCCCGAAGAAAGTGCTATGAGCATTGTTTTTCTGCTGATTGCACCGCCACTTGCATTTTCAACTTGTTCAGTTAATACCCAAACTGCCGGTTCCGCACATACAACAATTGCACCAAAAGCAAGAGCTACAATTATGATTAGAACAGTCCACAGAGAACTTCCGGCAAGTGCCTTCGAGCCCAAGATGATTCCAAGTTCTCTTCCGGCAGGCATAAATCCTCCGTTTACACCAACTAAAAGAAGTACAAGTCCAACAAAACTGTAAATTACACCTTGAACAGTCCTAAGAATTTGAACAGGTGGTAATTTCATAAGAAAAATTTGGAATACTACAAACATTAAAATAAGCGGCAGGAGTGCAAGACTTACTTCTTTTAAAACTGACGGAATCAGTTGAAGAAAAACAGAAAATCCACTACTTGCGGCTTCAGCTTCTTGAACTGCTTCTGCTGCTGTTTGTGATGCAGGAACTTCATGAAACAGAAATTTTTCAACAATTCCATAGAAACAAACTGCAGCAATAGGACCTGCACTTGCAATTCCGGTTAAACCAAAAGAACTGTCTTCACTCTGATTTTTTTTGTTTGCCTTAGAACGAACTCCGGCAACTCCAAGACCTAAAGCCATAATAAAAGGAACAGTCATTGGTCCTGTAGTTGCACCGCCTGCGTCAAAAGCAACGCCCTGAAATTCTTTTGGACACAAAAATGCCAGTGCAAAAACAACTATGTAAGTTACAATCAAAACGTATTTCAGTGTAAGAGAAAGGACAATTCGTAAAATTCCTATGGCAATAAACAGTCCTACACCGATTGCAATCATCAGAATAAGAACCCATTTATTTAGTGACGGAATTACGGTTTTTATTTGGTCAGCAAGAACCTGAACATCAGGCTCAGCAATTGTAACCATTATACCAATAATAAAAGACGCAACCAAAAGTAACGGAAGATTCTTTTTTGCCGTTAAAGAAGCGCCAATTTTTTCTCCCACAGGCATAATTCCAATGTCAACACCAAGAAGAAAAATAGTCAGTCCTAAAATCAGCAGAATTCCACCGAAAATAAATCTTATAAGTAAATCGTTCCCAAGCGGTGTAACAGTAAAATTCATTAAAATTACAATCGCCATAATTGGTACAACAGAAAGTAAGGTTTCTTTAAATTTTTGCAGAAGGTTCATAAATTATTTATAACAACTCCATCCTTTAGATTCTATGCCGCTTATCCATTTTGCAGCCCAACTTTTTGCCTCTTCAAGATTGTGATCTTTGTAGTTTCCACATTCTTTTTCTGTTGCAGCGGGAATTTCTTTGTTCCAAACCGCAACTTTTTTTAGAACGTTCAAAAGATGACCAGCAATCTCTTCTTCGCTCATATCGCCCCAAACTGTAAAGTAAAAACCTGTTCTACAGCCCATTGGACTAAAATCAATTACGCCAGGCATTTCATCACGAATATATTCTGCTACAAGATGTTCCAAAGTGTGAATTGCCCCAGTCGTCATAAATTCCTTGTTCGGCTGGCAGAATCTAATGTCAAATTTAGAAACAATATCGCCTTTTTCGCCCTCTTTTTTTGCTGCAAGTCTTACAAATGGAGCAGTAACCTTTGTGTGGTCAAGGTTAAAACTGTCCACATTGTACTTTTTTTCCATAAATGCAATTTCCCTCCCTAAAAATGATTTTATTTCATCTGGGCAACTGTATTTTGAACAAGTTTTGCGCTTAAAGTTGCCGCAGTTTCTTCATTAAAAGTATATATATTTTCTCCGCAGTCGTCAGCCATATCACTCATACATCTTATGATTACAAACGGAATATTATTTAAGTAAGCAGCGTGGGCTATTGCAGCACCTTCCATTTCTACGCATGCAGGAGAGCAAATTTCAGCAATTTTTTCTTTTGTGATTTTGCTACTTATAAACTGATCGCCTGAAGCAATTCTTCCAACAATAAGTTTGTGATTTTTCGCTTCTGCTAGATTTTTAAACGAATTCTGAACTTGCAAAATAAGATTTTTATCGGCAATAAAATCTGAACATTTCATCTGCGGAATTTCAGTGGCCTTGTAACCAAAACCAGTTGCGTCCATATCGTGATAAAGTGCATCGCTTGAAACTACAAAATCAAGCACATTTAATCCGTGCGCCATAGCACCAGCAATTCCCGTGTTAATAATGTGACTTACATTAAATTCAAAAATAAGCCGCTGAGTGCAAAGTGCCGCATTTACCTTTCCAATTCCTGACCGAACAATAACAACTGGCACGCCTTCAAGCAAACCTTCCACAAAATTTAATCCACCGGAAGTTTTTGTTTTAACTGAATTTTCGTCTGGCAGTGGTTTTAGAAGAGATATTAAAAGCTTTACTTCAACTTCCATTGCACCAATAATACCGATTTTTGTCTGCATAAATTTTTGCTTCCTTATTCTAGTTGTAATAAACCGCAATGTTTGCGGAATTTTCGCTTATTTTCATAAAAAAGTATGAAAAAACTATTGACTACAAGCTATTTCTAGTATAAATTATCGTCAGCAGCAAGAAATAAAAAGTAGTAAACGGGTCGTCATTCATCCTCCTTAAGACGACCTGTTTTTTTTTGCCCAAATTAAAAATTCCTAAAAAAATTAAGACAGTTTCACATTACGTTTTTCAGGATCTTCGTTTTGCTTGTAAAAAATTGCAACGTTTCCAATTACCCGAACAAGAACTGCGTCGGCAGTTTGTGCAATCTTATTTGCAAGTTCCAGTTTTTCATCTTTGAATTCATTGAATTTAACTTTTATAAGTTCGTGATGTTCCAAACACTGTTCAATTTTTTCTTGAACTGAATCAACAAGTCCATTTCCGCCAATAATTACGAGCGGAGAAAGCGGAACCGCCTGTTTTTCTAAAAATTTTCTTTGTTTACTTGTAATTTCCATAGCAGAAAAAATAATAACTTTAAAAATATTTAGTTTCAATTAAATTTTTTATTAGGTTTAGCGAATCGGTGGGAGATTTTTTTTGTTAAGAAGCGATTTTCTGTATCAGCAGAAATTTCGTTAGTAGCCGGACGCGCGTGTAATGTCGAGGATAGTTTGTTAACTGCCGGGAGTTTTATGTATTTGGAGCGAATTCTTTTTATTTACAGCGGGCGTGTAATGTCGCAGAGATTTTCTTAGCAAACAAAAATTTCAATTCAAAAAAAAATACCTTGTTAGTAACTGTGCCCGCAAATTTTTTTAGGAATCCCGCTTTTCGCGGTTTCATTCAAAACCTGCGGTTTTGAACGACTATTGTGTTTTCTTAGCCACACAT
>CAZXCR010000183.1:0-4517 GCA_964639315.1 uncultured Treponema sp.
TCACTGTCCCACAAAAATCTATTTCTTAACAAAAAAATTTGCTGTAAACAAAAAAAATTTCTTCATCACAAAAAATTTTATCAGTAAACACGCGCGCAACTTTTTGTCTAAATTTTTTACCCACCTTTTTAGTCGTTCACTTATTTTTGATTTTTTTATAAACTAGGTTTCTATGTTTTTTGCAAAAAGATTTAAGTTCATAAATTTCAAAAAAAATATTTTTTTAGCCACACTTTGCTTATTAGTCTTTCCACTTGAAATTTTTTCTCAGGACAAAAATAAATCAACTCTTGACTTTTGGAGCGATTTACCAAACGAAGAACTTGCAAATGAACTTATAAAAAGAATGAGCGACGAAGAACTTTTGTCTCAAATTCTAATGTTCGGCTGGGCAGGTCAGGAACCGAGCGAACTGTTAAATGCCTGGGTTTTAAAACGTGGACTTGGCAGCGTAAAAGTTTTTGGCTGGAACACTGACAATGCAAAAAAAGTTGCAAAATCAATCAGCACCCTGCAAAAAGAAGCCGCTTCCAGACCAATGAAAATTCCGCTTTTTGTTGCAACTGACCAAGAGGGCGGTTGGATAAGACACGTAAAAGGCGAAACTTCAGACACTCCTGGAAATATGGCAATCGGTGCAAGTTCTTATCCAATGGACGCATATTATTCAGGATATTACATAAACAAAGAAATTAAGGCGCTTGGAATCAATATGAATTTTGCTCCAACAGTAGACCTTTACACAAACCTTGATTCTTCTGTAATTGGGCCACGTTCTTTTGGCGCAGATGCAAATTTTGCAGGAATTTTAGGCGAAGCTTTTGCAGCAGGTTCAATGGCAGCAGGAGTAATTCCTACAGCAAAACATTTTCCTGGTCACGGAGACACAAGTTTAGACAGCCACGGTCGCCTTCCTCAAATTAACATAGACGAGCAAACTTTAAACTCAAGGGAACTAGTTCCGTTTAAATATCTTATTCAAGCAAAAATTCCAGCAATTATGAGCGGGCACCTTTCTTTTCCGCAAATTGAAACTGACGGAACCCCGGCAAGTCTTTCTAAAAAATTTCTTACTGATATTCTTCGCGGAGAACTTGGCTACAAGGGACTTATAATTACAGACGATATGATGATGAACGGAGCCACGCTTTTTGCAGGAAGTTTTCATAATGCCGTAACAATGGCGATTGAAGCCGGAAACGACATTGTAATTTCTTCAAGTACCTCAAATCTTTACGATTCAATGTGGACAAAAAATCTTGAGCGAATGAAAAATGTTCCGGAATTTAAAGAAAGAGTAAAAGATGCGGCAAGCAGAGTTCTTTTAGCAAAACTGAATTATTTTAAAGGCGAAAATCCAGCGCCACTTTATCCTGACGAAAACACAATAAGTCAGTTTATTCCCGACAAGGACGGTCAGCGATTTTTTCTTGAGCAAGCCTGCCGTTCAATCAGCGTTTATAAAAAAGGAACTTGCCTGCCGTTCTGCCCAAAAGAAAATGAAAAAATTTTAGTTTGCGGACCTTTTTTATCTCTCTACAGCGAAGCAAGAAAACGCTACCCAAAAGTTTCTACCTTTCACTTTAGTTATGAACTTGCTTCTGACGGTTCTAACCGCGACGAATGGGACGCAACTAGTTTAACTAGCGTTGCACGCAATTTTGACACAATCATAATAAATGTTTACGACAAGCACACTGCGCAAATTGCAAAAAGACTGCGCTACTTAAATAAGAAAGTAATTATTCTTTCTATAATGTCGCCAGTGTGGATTTTAGATGACTTTGACTGGGCAGACACAATTTTATGCGGCTACAGTTATTCAAGCTATTCTTTTGCAGCCTTGTTTGGCGCTTTAAATGGCGAATTTGAAGCAACTGGAAAAATTCCGCTTGACTTGGAATAGAATATAGCGCCGATTGAGCCTTGTCGAAATCAAGCAGTTCTCTTACAGATGGTGGTTTCTACAGGCTCAACCACCGAGTTCGGCGCGCGAGTTACAAATAAAATTTTCTGTTTAACAGCCAAGCCTAGCCCGGCGTGGAAGGGTGCGAAGCAGACGGCGCAGAATGCGCTGCCCGAAGCGTTAGCGGAGCCCTGGAAGGCCGGTCGCAAGTAAAAAAATTCGCTCCAAGAAAAAATAAAAATCCTGCAAAATTTTTAAATTCTGTGCTGATTGTATTTTAATTTTCAAATCAATATACTTTTTTTCAATTATGGCTTTTTATGATTCTTTTGACGTTGCGGTTTGCGGCGGCGGACATGCAGGTATTGAAGCGTCTTTAGCGTGCGCCCGCATGGGACTTAAAACGGTTTTAGTAACTCAAACAATTGATTCTATTGGCAGAATGAGTTGCAATCCTTCAATCGGCGGAATTGCGAAGGGAAACATTGTTCGCGAAATTGACGCACTCGGCGGTGAAATGGCAAAAATAATTGACCGCTCAATGATTCAATTCAGACTTTTAAACAAGAGCAGAGGTCCGGCAGTTCAGGCACCGCGTTCTCAGGCTGACAAAATTTTATATTCACAGATTGCACGCAAAACTCTCGAAACAACACCAAATCTTGCTACATTAATGGACACGGTTGTGGACGTTTTAACTGTGGCTTCATCAAGTGAACTCCCTAAAAACAGCGAAAGTCTTGCAGAAAAAGGCACTATTCCTGGCGAAAAAAGTTTTGGAACTTCCTACGAATATGCAACGGAAGCTGCAAAAAGCGGAATGAGGCAAAAAGTTATTGGAATTGTAACTGAACGCGGCAGAATAATTCCCTGCAGAAGCGTTGTGCTTACAACCGGCACTTTTTTAGGCGGAAGAATTTTTATTGGCGAATACGATGCTCCTTGCGGAAGACTTGGCGAAGGCGGAGCATTTGGACTTACAGAAAGCTTAAATCGCTTAGGCTTTACAACCGGCAGACTAAAAACCGGTACTCCGCCACGAATTTTGCGCCACAGCGTAGACTTTTCTAAACTGGAAATTCAGGAAGGCGACAAGGAAATTATTCCGTTCAGCTTTGATAACAAAGAAGTTAACCGCCCAATGGTTCCGTGCTATATGGTTTACACAAATCTTGAAACGCACAAAATAATCCGCGAAAACATAAACCGCTCTCCATTGTACTCAGGAAAAATCAGCGGAGTTGGCCCGCGCTACTGCCCTTCTATTGAAGACAAGGTTATGCGCTTTACAGAACGCGAGCGGCATCAGCTTTTTGTAGAACCAGAAGGGCTTGAAACTGACGAAATTTATTTGAACGGACTAAGCTCATCGCTTCCGGAAGAAGTACAAGACAAATTTCTTCGCACAATGAACGGCTTTGAAAACTGCATTGTAAGTCGCCCAGGATACGCCGTTGAATACGACTATGTTGAACCAACCCAGCTTTACCCAAGCCTCGAAACAAAAAGAGTTGCCGGTCTTTTTAACGCCGGTCAGATTAACGGAACTTCAGGTTACGAAGAAGCCGCTGGTCAGGGACTTATTGCCGGAATTAATGCCGCACTTTACGCCCGCGAGCACAAAAAAATTTGCGGACCAATTGCAAATAGCGACAGTTCAATGCCATCAAGTCCGGCAAGTTCAGAAAAAGGACGTTTTGAACCAAAGCCAAATTTCAATTCAGAAGAACTAAAGAATTTTGCAGAAATTTCAGCAAAGGAAACAAAGGCATTAAGTGAAAAAATAAAGTCAGTTCAGGAAGAAAACGGATTTTATAATTTTAATAAAATTCCAGAATACGAAGCGTTGATTTTGGGGCGCGACGAAGCTTACATTGGCGTTTTAATTGACGATCTTGTTACGCTTGGAACAAAAGAACCGTACAGAATGTTTACAGCGCGGGCAGAATACCGACTAAAACTCCGGCACGACACCGCAGACCGCCGCTTACGAGAAAAAGCATACAAAGCAGGATTAATAAGCGATGAGCAAATGCAGGCGCTTAACGAAAAATACCAGAAAGTAGACGAAGCAATTGATTTTTTAAGCAAAAGTCGCAATCCGGAACTTGAAGAAAAGCCGGAAGCCTTTAGCGAACTTGAGTGGACTCTTGCCAAAGAAGATTTTAAATACCGCTACTACATTCAAAAGCAGGACGCCCGCGTAGCAAAAATGCACCGAATGGAAAATGCGAAAATTCCGGCGAACTTCGATTACTCAAAAATTGTGGCGTTAAGTTCAGAAAGTCGTGCGAAACTCGAGAAGGTGCGGCCGCTTACGCTCGGTCAGGCGTCAAGAATCAGTGGAATCCGCACCAGCGACATTATGCTTTTGATGGTTTATTTGCATTAAAATTTTTTGGAGCGTACTTTTCTTACTCAAGAGTGCGCTCCCGCGCAATTTTTTTTAGGAATCCCGCTTTCCGCAGTTACGTACGCACTTCGTGCTATCTTCATTCTTCCGCTGCGCTCCAGAACGCGCTATTGTGTTTTCTAAGTTCAATTTTAGGCGTTAAGAAAATAAATGTTTGTAAAGAAGGCCTGCGAGTTTGTGGTTGTTACTGACGAAATT
>CAZXCR010000184.1:0-4517 GCA_964639315.1 uncultured Treponema sp.
ACTGTAAAAGCATATCTTCCTGCTGCAGACGAAGGTTCAGAAGCAACTCTTGTAAAAGAAGCTACTGTTAAAAAATCTGAAGTAGAAAGCACATCTTATTCTTACACATTTGATGAACTTACAAAAAAGACTGAGTACAATTTTGAAGTTTACACAAATTATGGCGGAGTTGTTTCTACGGCAGCAACTTTAACCGCAAGCACAACTTCTGCTTCTATTACAATCGAACTTGAAGGAGACGGTTTTGCAAGTCCTGCAGTGGCAAATTCTACAATCACACTTATTGCAACTGTTCAAGGAGAGGAAAGTGCAACTGTTGAATGGTCTTCTAGCGATACAAACACTGCAACTGTTTTAGCAGATTCAAGTGATGCAAATAAGGCAGTTGTAACCGCAGTTGGACCAAGCGGAACTGTAAATATTACAGCAAGTTTTGGTGATTCATCTAAGGTTTATGAAATTACAATTGTGGGCGCTGCAATTCCGGCAGAAAATGTAGCAATTTCGGCTCCATCTTATAAAGACAATGCTGAAAATGACAAAACTGCTACAGTAACTTGGACTGCTCCAGCATATTATTCAAGCTTTAAGGTTGAACTTTGGAAGGCAGACGCTACCGAAGCAAGCTATTCTGCTGATGTTGAAAAACTTGATTCAGGTTCATCTTACGTTTACACATTCGAGGATGTTGCTTACGGAACTTATACTGCAAAGGTTTACGCAGTTTACGGAGAAGACATTTCTAGCGCAGCTGATTCTAGTGCAAGTGCCGAAGTAAAAGACGAAAAGCCTTGTGCTGAAGTAAGCGGATTAAAACTTGATCTTACTGGAGAAAGTCCAGTTCTTTCTTGGACAAATCCAGAAGATTCTGACTTTGCAAACGTTAAGATTTATGTTGATGAAGATACAATTAGCGTAAGCGGCACTTCTAGCAACAGCGCAGTTTATGCTATGGCAAGTTCAATAAAGATTACCACAGTTGATTCAGCTGAAAACGAAAGTGAAGGAATTACACTTACAGTTGGAACTAAAGTTTCTTTAGGAAACAGTGTTGCAACAGGATATACAGGTCAGCTTGTAATTTCTGACGTAACTTTTGATTCATCTGTAGAATACAGTGCAGTTTACGGCGATTCTAGCGTAGAAGACGCAAGTGTTGTTCTTGATACAGAAAATTCAAAGGTTTATGTAAACGGACTTACACTTGGAACAGCAGTTGCCCCAAGCGTAACCTTTACAGAAAAATACGATGATTACGTCATAGTTTATAAATCTACAGCAGAAACAAGCGTAGCTCCTGTGAAGATTGTGTGGGAACTTGCAAATTCATTTACAAACAACACATATTATCTTGCATTTGATCTTACTTCAGAAAGAACTTATGCAAACGGCGTAATTGCAACAAAGAAAGAAATTGAAGAGCACGGATGTACTTATGACCGCTTTATTGTATGGCCGGCACTTAATCAAAATGCAAATGGCGTAAGTCTTGAACTTTCAAATGGAAAAGCTGAAAGCAGCGGCTATTATGTAATTTCAAAAAATGATACAACAAATCAAGGTTCTTGGTGGAGATCAAATTCATGGGTTTCGGGCTGCAATGATTATACATTGTTTGCGGTAGAAAAAAGTAGCATTGAAGATACAAAGTCAGCATCTTATGTTATTGGAGATTCTGAATACAGTTCTGATGTAAATTACATAACATTAAACTGGCTTGGCGATACAACAAGATATGTTCGCGGATTCTGTTATCACGCAACAACAATTGTGCCTGGAACTTCAACAACTGCTGATAATGCTTCGGAAGCTCTTAGCGGAGCTGACTATGCTTGGCTTAAAAATGAATCAGTTTGGTCAGGAACTGAATCTACTGACGCACCAACAGTCGTAGCAGTAAGTTCAACTTCAACAGATCATTCGATTACTCTTACCTGGACAGACCCAAGCGATATTGACTTTAGCCACGTTGTAATTTCTACAACAGGTACACAGCTTGACGGTACAACTGCTGTTGAATCGCAGACAATTTCTGCTGGAGTTCAGAGCGCAACCTTTATAAATCTTAGTGCAGATACCGAATACACATTTACCTTTACTGAATATGATGTATTTGAAAATACTTCAGCCGGAACTTTCACTGAAACACCAAAAACAGAAGAAGATACAACACCTACAGCAGAACCAACAGACGTAAAGGTAGTTCAAACAAGTGCTACTCAAATAAAAGTTACCTGGACAGATCCAAGCGATGCTGATTTTAAGGAAATTCAAGTAGATGTGGGCGAGACATCAAATACAGTTGCCGCTGGTGTACAAACTGGAACTTTCACAGTTGATGCAGATACTACAGTTTCTGTTACTGTTTCTGCCGTAGACTATAATGAAAATTCAATAGCTGCGGAGGCAGTTTCTATAGAAATGGCACAGCCTTCTCCTAGTTATGTAAAAGTTGAGCAGACAATGACAGGTTCGCTTTTGGTAACCTGGACAGACACAGGCTTTACAGATACTACATACACTTACAATGTAAGCGCTACATCAAGCGGAGATGACACAGTTACAGAAAAAACTGGTATTGCATCAGGAACAACTGGCGCATTGTTTACAGGTCTTACTGTAGGTAACAATTACACCTTTACAGTAACAGCAGTTGCAGATTCTACAAGTTATGGTAGCGTTACAAGTGATTCAACAGAAGCAGTTACTGTAATCTGGCAACTTGGTAACGGATACCAGAATTCAAGCAATACACCTACAAGATTTGTTGTTCAAGCAGCTACAAATACAGCTGGTACAGAAAGCGCACATATTGCAGCACTTAAATCAGATGTAGTTTCTTATGCAGGTTACTGGATTGTTCGCCCAGCATTAAGCGGAACAGAAGGCTATTTCTCTCTTGAAGCTGCAAAAGTTACTACAGGACTTGGAACTGCAAAATATATGTACCTTGATCCAAATTCTTCTTACGCTGGATATAACGAAGCTTGGAGTTATGGCGGACACAGTACTCCTTATGCAGTTGCTGCAAGTACTTCTGATATAACTGATAACTCTCTTGCATCATTTAAATTTGAAACTACAACTTATGGCACAGCATGGTCTAATCTTGTATGTGAATACGGTTCAGGAAAAACTTACAAAGTAACTCATAACTCTCTTACTTTCTGGGGAACAAGTTATTCTGCAACAGATGATAGTAACGGATGCGGAGCGTTTATTATTTCAAGCACAGCAACTTCAGAAAAAGATTACTCTGTAGATGCTCCTAGTGCTGTAACAAATTTAACTCCAACAGATGATAATTCAACAGAGATTTCATTTACTGCAACCTGGACAGACCCAAGCGATGCTGATTTAGATTACATTGTGCTTTCTTACGTAAATTCTAGCAATGCAGATGATGCAGGTTCTGTAAAGGTAAGCGCAGGAAAAGGTACTTGTACAGTTTCTGGGCTTACTGCAGGAGCAACTTACTCTGTAAGTGCCGTAGCTTATGATGTTTACGGAAATTATTCAGATGCTTCAACAGCAGACGTTACAGTAACTAAAGGAACAAACAAGGCTAAAAATGTAACTGCAACAGCTCGTTTTACAGGCGAAATTCTTGTAACTTGGGACAGGGCTGAAGATGATACTGATTCTAGCTGGCAGTACAAAGTTGAATGTTCTGATTCAAGTGTTACCGCACAATCATTTACAACTCTTACTGCGTATGCTGGAACTTATGCGGACTCTTCAGATGGAGTGGCACAGTTTAAGGGACTTACAAGCGGAACTGAATACACCTTTACAGTTAGTGCAAGTTCTGACGGAAGTACCTGGAACAAAAGCACTAGTGTGAGCGCAACCGCAGCAACTGTAACAAAGAAAATTATTTCAAAAGCTGCTTATACTTCAGATGGTTCTAATAACTGCGAACTTAATACTGTTGGTGCAGCGACTTCACTTTGCTGTCAGTACTCAACCGGTGGTGGAAATGCACAGTGGAATGTTTACCCTGCTTTAGACGGCTCAATAACTGTAAGCCATTCTTATACTACATCTAGCGAAACAAAGACAGGCGTTTACGATACGTTCTCCATTTACCATACAACAAAGGGATATCTAACCTTTGATGTAAGTGCATTAACGGCAACTACAGCAAGTGAACTTTCTACAAATGTTTCTTGCAGTACTTCATCAAGTACAGATAGCACTGGAGGCTCTTCGTTCTTCTTTGGATATAATTCAACGGATTCTTGCTATACATTTAGGTTGAATGTTGCAGACAATAATTATGCACTTGGTTTCACTAAGACTAGTGTTAATGCTACTGAAATTATTTATTACAACAATGCAACTGCTGAAACTTGCGAAAGTTCAGCTTATGCTTGGTATTTTGAATAATTTCTAAAGATTAAAACTCCTTTTCCCCCGTTTTTGCCTTGTGCAGAAGCGGGGATTTTTTTTTGTTAAGATGGCGCGTGTAATGTAGAAGATAGCGCCGATTGAGCTTGTCGAAATCAAGCGGCTAT
>CAZXCR010000185.1:0-4499 GCA_964639315.1 uncultured Treponema sp.
CTGAATATCTTGTTAATCACAAGAATATTGAAAATAATATTATTGGTAATGAATTAGAATTAGATGCATTTAAATATCAAATTGCATACAATCTTATACCTTGTATAGGTTCTTTTACTGATAACGAATATACAACCGAAGAAATTTACAGAACGGATTTAAGCGAAGTTGTTTTAAGAATGTCTGAACTTGGAATAACTGACTTTGAAAAATTCGACTTTATTTCGCCTCCAAATCACGAAGGTCTTTTAGGGGCAGTAAAAACTCTTGAAATGCTGCATGCAATCGAAAAAGACGGAAGCCTCAGTTCAATCGGAAAACTGATGGTAGAATTTCCACTTGAACCAAGAATCAGCCGCATAATTGTAGAAAGCATTTTGCGCTACCCAGACGTACTTGAAGAAGTTTTAATCTGCTGTTCATTTTTAAGCGCACAGTCTCCTTTTGTACTGCCAGTTGGCGAAGAAATGGAAGCAAGGGCTGCACATCACGCATTCCGCGACATTCAGGGCGATTTTGTAAGTTACGTAAAACTTTTCCGCAAATATATGAATCAAACGAACAAAGAAAAATTCTGTCAGAACAATTATCTTGACGAAAAAGTTATGGCGGAAATTCTAAACATAAAACTTCAGCTCGAACAAATTGTAGGCGACAGAATGAAACTTCCTATAACCAGCGGCGGCAGTATGGACAATTATTTGTGCTGTGTTGCAAGCGGAATGATTCAGTTTGTTTGCGTGCGCGAAGGAAGAGAAAGCTACAGAAGTCTTACCGCCGATCACATTTCGATTCATCCGGGAAGTTCAATGTTCAGAACAAATCCGCTTTACATTGTTGCAGGCGAAATTGTACACACCAGCCGAACCTTTGCATCAAGCGTTTCTCCGCTCACAAAAAATCTTTTGCACAAAATTGATCCAAATCTCGAAAATGACCTTCTTCAAGTGCGCGGGAAAAAAGGCAAAAGTCTTACAGGCAACTACGAATATTCAGGCACCACTTTTAGGGACGAAATAAAATCTGAAAAGTCAAAGAAAAAATTTTCTGAACGACTCAAAGAAAAAAAGGCAGAAAACATCCTGAGTTTTGGCGGTCAGGAATTTGAAATTGTAAAATCGAAAGGCAAAAAATTAGTCCGTCTTCCGTGGAAAGAATTTATTTCGGCAGCGGTTTCTGAAAAAAATGAAAATCACCTTGCGCAAATAAGTCCATTAAAAGGCGTAATTCTGATGAAAAACGGCTGGAAACTTATGGAAGGCGAAAAACTCGAGTTGATGATAAAACTTGCAAAAAATCTTCGCCTCGACCCAGTTTACGAAAACAAGTGGCAGCGCAATATGAACATAAATGTTTTCGAAAAAGACAATTTTGAAAAACTCGTAAACAATCTCGAAACAATTTTGCGTGTTGCCGAAGCAAAAGCCGCCAGCAAAGAATTTGGCTTCATCTGCCTTTACACCGACGGAAAAGGAACTTACTGGTACAAAGTTTGCCGCGGATTTCCAACCGCCCTCAGCAACAGCTTGAATTCGCTCGAAAAACTCATTGACGACGCAGAAAATCTTTCGTTAAGTTCAGCGCAAAAAGAAAAAATAAACATAATTTACAGGCATTTAAATTCTTTGTATGAATGATCCCAGCGCCGATTGAGCTTGTTAAGAAATAGAATTTTTTCTTAACAAAAAATTTCATTAGTAACTCGCGCGCCCCAGTCGGTGGTTGAGTCTGTCGAAACCACCATCACTCACGCATATTCAATTACAATGCAATTCGTAACTTGATTTCGACTCTCTCAATCGGCACTTAGATGATTATTATTTTCCTTCCTCAACCTTTTGCTCAGATTTAGAATCCGCAGTACTTTGTGCAGAAGAAACTGCGTCTGGAATTTGCTCTTCGCTTTTGTTTTTGCCAGAAATTGAATCAACTTGAAGCAGAATACGTCTTGCCTTTGCAGCATTTGCGTTCGCTTTTTTTACAGGTTTAAGTCTTATTTTTTTCTGCTCGTCTTCAGTTTTTGCATTTTTTAGAGCCTCATCTCTTTGCGCCTTTGCTTTTTCTTCTTCATCAAGTTCTGCAACAAGTTTTTCAAGACGAGGTCTCAACGATTCATATTTGCCCTTTGCCCAAATATCAAGCCCAGTTCCCTGAGTTGAAACATCTTTTGAATCAAGATAAAGAGCGCAAATCTCTTCAAATTCCGCACGACCGTATTTTGCAAATTCTTTTCCCAGACTGTAGCGCAAATTCTTTTTCAAATCAGTTTTTAAACTTTCTTTTGCAAGTTCAATTATTTCGTCAGTACCAGCGTAATTGTATTCCAAAAGAAACTGCGCAATTTTCGACTTCGTGCTGTCAGCGGCCTTAGTGTCTTTTAAAACGCTTATAAGATACTCGTTCGCCTTTTCATCATTCAAACTTGCAAGCGTTTCATAAGATTTTTCTTTTACACTTTTCTGCTCGTTTTTATCCTTGCAGCGATAAATTAAATACGGAGTGGCGCTCTTTAAATTTTTTTCCTTCACGGCATCCACTGCCTCAAGCCGCACCTTATACTGACTGTCGCGCAAAGCCTGAATTATAATTTCATCAGACTTTTCATCGCTAAAATGCTTTAATCCTTTTATGATGTAAACCCGAAAATTTGCATCGTCACTTTCAAAAAGCTTTATTAAAATTTCTTCACTCTCAGGCTTTTTCATTTCGCCAATTGCTTCGGCGGCATACATTCTTACAAAAGAATTTTCGTCTTCGTCCTGCACAATTTCCGCAAGTTTTTCCCAAGTTTCTTCTGCATTAATTTTTCCCAGAACTTTCATAAGCGACTGCCGCTGCGAAACCGTCAAATCATCGCGGTCAAGAAAATCTGCAAGAAACAAAGCTTCGTCAGCACCGCCAAAATCGCCTAACGCAGAAAGCGCACTGTCAAAATAAGTTTCGTCTTCCTTGTCCACAAGCTCCACAAGTCCCGGAAGCGCCTCAGAAATTTTTGCTTCCGAAACATATTTAAAACACGCAAGAACGGTATCGCGCTTTTCATCGTAAGGGTCATTTATGATTTCGCAAGCGTAATTTCCAAGACAGGGATCTTTTTGTTTCGTAAAATACGCAAGAATTTTATTTCGCACAGTTGGACTTTTTGTTTTAAAAAATAAATCGTAAATTTCGTCCACAAAGCGCAAATCATCATTTTTTGTAAGCTCGTCAAGAAGTTCACCAATTTCTTCTTCAAGACCGTATTTAAAAGTGTCTCTACACTGATTTTCGTATTCGTCCGCGGAATTTTTTTCATTCAGAATTTCAATTTCATCAGAAGAAGGCTTTTTTGGTCGCACTGCCTCTGGAACTGACTTTTTCTTTGTATACAAAAATTTTTCTTTTTGCTCGCCGTCTTTTTTTCCAGCTTCAGATTTTTTAAATGCCGCAACAATTTCATCTTCCGGCGCTTCATCTTCTTTGCTCTGCGAAATTTCTTTATTTTCCTGCTGATTTTCTTCCTGAATTTTTTCAGAAGAATTTTTATTCAAAGCGTCAGTCTGGGCATAAATGTGCGCAGAAATAAAACTAAACAAAAAAACAAAAGTTGCCGCAAGAAATTTATTTTTATTTTTCAGTAAAATCATAAAACCTCCCTCTGACTAATTACGCGTGCGGGTTTACCAAAAGAATTTTCAGTTAACAGGTCAAAATTCAAGTTTGCTGTAAATTTTATTTATTTGGAGCAAATTTTTCTTCCTACCCAAAATTTTTGTTCGTTCCGGCTGTAAATTTTTTTAGGAAACCGGCTATACGCGGTTCCGCTTTCGCTCCATTGCTACGCAACCGCCTACGGCGGCCGCTACTATCCGGGCTAGGCTTCTTTAGCAAAACATTGCTCATTAGAAAAATAAATTCTCTGATAAACAAAAAAATCAATTTCTTAACAAAAAACTCCCCATCAAACTTCATTCGAATGAAATTCTTTTAAGAAATTTTCGCGGTATTCGTTAAAGCGGTCTTCGTTAATTGCACTGCGAATTTCCTGAATCATATTGTTCAAAAAATACAGATTGTGATAACTTGCAAGCATTGAAGACAAAATTTCCTGTTCCCTAAAAATATGTCGCAAATACGCGCGCGAATAAGTCTGGCAAACCTTGCACTTACACTGCGGATCCAAAACCCCAAGGTCGTGCTCAAAACGCTTTTGCTTGATTGAAATCATTCCGTGATGTGAAAAATACAGTCCGTGACGTGCAATGCGCGTAGGCTGAACGCAGTCAAACATATCAATTCCGTTTGCAACCGCTTCAAGAATATATTCCGGAGTGCCAATTCCCATTACGTAACGAGGCTTTTCTTGCGGCAAAAACTGCACCGTGTACTGAAGTTTTTCAGCGTAAATTTCAGCCGGTTCGCCCACGCTCAATCCGCCAATAGCAAGCCCCGGAGTATCAAGTGAAGCTACAAATTCCGCACTCTCTTTCCTAAGGTCATCAAAAAAATTCCCCTGAACA
>CAZXCR010000186.1:0-4480 GCA_964639315.1 uncultured Treponema sp.
AATATTTCCGTCGTTAAGGCGCATAATGTCTGTAGGGCGATCAAAGCCATTCAAAGGTCCGCGCGAACGATTTAGCACAATGCCATTTACATCAAAATGAACAATTTCGTTCGAACCGTAAGCTGTAACCCAAATACTTCCATCAGAACAAGGAAGCGAAGAAATTGGCTGACTGTAAATTAGAGAATTTCCATTTACATTAGGAAATGAACCGGCTTCTGTGTAGCGAACATCAAAATCGTAAGAAAAACTAGAAAGTCTTCTTTCGCTAACAATTTCTATGCGATTTTGCAGAAGAATTCCGCCATAATTATTTTCCTTAGCGTAATTCCACTGAAGAAGAGCAGCCCCTTCAATTCCTGCCTTGTAATAAGCTTTGCCAAGCCAGTCCAAAATTAAATTTTCCCCCGGCAAATAAGAAAGCGCCCTTTCAAAAGACAAAATACTTTCGTTGTAAGAACCACGGTAATAACTTTGCACTCCGCGCCTAAATTCTTCTTCCGCAAAGCCCGAATTTGCAGAACGCATTGTGCTGTTTTCTTCGCGCGCCGTGTCTTTAAGATTTTGCTGAGAAAATGCAAAACTTCCACAAAAAATTAAAATCGAGATGAAAAAAAATTTTTTTAGCTGATTTTTATTTTTATATGATTCCATAATTTTATTTTTTTATAAAACACCCTATTTTCTTTGTAAAAAAAATCCTTTTCTTAAACAAAAAGCCCGATTTTTCAATTCAGAGAAGTTATTCCTGAACGCTAGATAAAGCCTTTTTGTGCTGCTGAATTACAGCATTTTCAGGTTCAAGAAAACTTGCCCTATCCAAATATGATTGAGATTCCTTGTAAAGCTTCATCTTGTAGTAAATCCAGCCTAAAGTATCAAGATTTGCAGCCCGCTCGCCTGTAATGTCTATTGATTTTTTGCACATCGAAAGTGCCTTTGTAAGTTCCAAATCTTCACAGGCAAGAACGTAGGCAAGTCCGTTAAGCGCACCGGCATTTTCTGAATTTTCTTCAAGCGACTTTTCATAATATTCCACAGAAAGCGCAGAATTTCCCTGCTCCCACGCAACATACGCCATTGATGAATAAACCGCAGATTTTCTGTAGCCAAGTTCAAGAAGCTGCTTAAGTTCAAAATCAGCAAGTTTTTTACGCCCGCTAATACAGTAAATTACAGCAAGCAGATAACGGCACTGCAAAACTCTTTGAGATGACCTTTCGTCCTCTTTGCTTCCAGTAACCACCTGCTCTAAATAAATCATAGCATCGTCATAACGAAAAAGCTTTGCATAACAAAGTCCCAAGTAATAAGAAAGTTCAAGGGAATCAACACCACTGTCTTCTGGAAGAGAAAGAAAAAATGTAAGGGCGGCAGTATAGTTTCCCTTGTTGTAGAGCAAAATTCCTTCATCCAAAATATTTTTATCCGCCATAATTTTCTCCAGACAAAAGCAAATTTTTTACACCGACTTTTACTTTAAAACCCATCTTAAAGTTCCAGCAAAAAAATGATTTTTTACCAGATGACCTCAATTAAGTTTTATTTTTTGCGCAAAGTCTTTTTCAACTTCATAGATTTTTGGAAAAATATCAAGCAGGGAAAGCGCAATATAGCCTTTTGAAACCCAAAGACTGTCATTTTTGTCATCACCTAAGGTTGTTAAAGTTCCGCCCTCGCACACACTGTAAATTTTCCTTTCTGAATCATCAGAAATTAAACTGACCTTGTCTCCATAATCCCTAAAACTCAGTGAACAGAATTTTATTCCACTAAATTTAGTGATTGACGGCGCATTTATATTTAAAAACTGATTTTTTTTACACAGCGAAACAAGAACTTCCAGATTTTTTAGAACAAATTCAGCAAGCGGTTCGTAAAGAAGATTTCCTTGTGCAGTAATTCCACCGTTAGGAACAAGACTTTCTACACTCAGCGCAATTCCCGGAATTCCAAAAACAGCAGCCTGTCTTGCAGCGCCACAAGTTCCAGAATAAATTGTGTCAGTTCCAAGATTTGCCCCCTGATTTATTCCCGAAAGAACAGCATCAAAAGGTCCGCAAACAAAATTTCCCTTAATCGCAGAAACAACACAGTCAGTAGGAGTTCCATCAAGGGCGTATGTTTTTTCATCCTTTTTTTGAAGCTCCAGTTTTTTATACATTTTTATACTGCAAGATGAACCAGATTTGTTCGAAAGTGGAGCAACGGTAAAAACTTCATGTTCCCTAGACAATACCTTCCGAAGAGTTGTGATTCCATCCGCATCAATTCCGTCATCATTTGTAAGAAGAAGCCTCATTTATTTTCCCTCGTAAAAACTCAAGAACTTAAGAAACTTAAAAATTTTTATAAAAAATTAAAGCAGATGAACGCCTCTTGCGCTCTTTACGGTAAAAAATTCCGCCTTAAAACCAAAAATTCTTTCGTACTCAAGAATTTTTTCTCCGTAGCGTTCCACATCAACATTTCTTACAAAAGAATATGTACACCTTCCAAAGCCTTTGCCTGTTATTCTGCCGCAATTTATAGGTCTATGAATATCTTTAGGGTCATCATCGATTTCAGAAACCCGCTTTAAAATCCAATCAATTTCGGGACATGAAAAATCATACAAGTCCCTTAAAATTTTTTGTGAATGTTTTACAGCTCTTGCAAAAATAGAAAAATCGCCTTTTTGAATTGCATTCACACAGTCGAGTACATTTTTATGTTCCTGCATCACGCAAATTAAGCGACGCTTTGTATCCTCACTTACAACGCTTAAAACTTCATTTATTTCAGCTGCACTTTCTTCGTAAACCCAACCACCGTAAGCAGTAGATTTAAATTGCTTTAATTCGCCCAACAAAAGAACATTTTCTGGCTGCTGAAGACTTTCTTCATTCCAGGTTGTAACCCGCGGAACTCCGGCATCAGTAAGAATTATTGAAATGTTTTTAAAATTAAACGGAAGAATTTCATAAGTTCCTTTTGAATAATCAGTTAAAACAAGAGAATTTTCCTTTGAATAAATTGGAGTAAAATAATCCGCCTTTTGATGCAAAATATTTAAAAATTTTCTATTTGCCGTTTCAAGAACCTTTAAAAGCATTTCCTGAGACGCGCGCAGTTTTAGAAGATCTTTTACTGCCCACGCGGTTGCAACTTTTATGGCAGTTGTAATTCCAAATCCCGCTGACGGAAGGAAATTTGAATAAACCGTAAAATCCATTCCCTTAAGATTAAAATTATTTTCTAAAAAGCCAAACAAAACCGCTTTAATCGCATTTGCCCACTTATCTTCTTTTTTGAACTTAAGCTGAACTAAATTTGATTTTTTCTTATCTTCAAGCTGAACAAAATTAAAATTCAAGTTTGTGTCAGCACGTTGGGAAACAGCAATGTAAACCGGAAGATTTACTGCCATTGAAAGAGTTTTATCTTTGAAAAAAGAAGTGTGTTCGCCAAGTAAATGAAATCTTCCAGGTGCAGTAGCAATTGTTTCAGGTTCTTTTGCATATTCGGATTTATGATATTTTTTTATTTCTTCTATTTCGTTAGATTGATTTTTTATTTGATTTGAATTCAAAATTATTCCCACCCTATTTTTAAATATAATCTTGTTTTAGCCAGTCTCTAAAAATTCATTTTTTTAAGACAAGTTTACAAACGCAACCCTTTAAAGTCTTGTAGAATTAAAATTCGCAAGCATCTGGTAAAAAACATTAAAAATATTTCCTTACAAAATGCACTTTGTTGCAATTTTCAAAATAAAATAATAGAATAATTTTATAATGAATCGGCTGATTTTACAAGTTTTTTGTGCAATATTTTCAGGAGTCGCTGAGGGTTTCGCAATTTCAAATGAGATTTTGCCGTTTGGCTCTCCTTTTCTTGCCCTTGTATGCTTAGTTCCACTTTACGTTGCTGTTTTTAATTCAAAATCATATAGAGAAAGTTTTTTAGTTTTCGGTCTTCAGGTTCTTACAGTTCATCTTATTTCAAGTGCATGGCTTGCAAATTTTCACGGATTCGGGGTGTTTACTCTTGGTGCAAGTGCATTTGGAACCTGGCTTGAAGGCGCGCTTTTTGGAATCATAATACACTGCTATCCACATCAGCTTTTAAAAAATAAAAGAACTGCAAAAAGTCTTTATGAAGGAAACTGCACTGATAATTTTAGTGCTTTTAAGCGGATTTTATGGTTTTCTTCAATTTTTACACTTTTCGAATGGGAAAAATCCGTGGGTGCGCTTGGGTATCCTTGGGGAACAATTTCTTGTGCAGCTTACAAATTTAAAATCTTAAATCAGTTTGTAGACATAACCGGCGTTTTAGGAATTACTTTCTTGTATTCGCTTTGTTCTTCTTTTTTTGGTGAACTTTATTTTTATATCTCAGAATCTGTTCACTATCAGAAAAAAGAAAATGCACGGTCTAATTTAAAGCAGAATTTTGCAGTAATTTCAATATATTACGCAGTTTGTTTAGTTTATGG
>CAZXCR010000187.1:0-4479 GCA_964639315.1 uncultured Treponema sp.
GAAAGCCGCAAGCTTCGCTTGCTCTGCAAGTTTGTCGCAACCTGCGGTTACGCCAAACTCGCGTGACCCGATAGTTAAGTCACGTCGCCTAAAAATATAAGCGAAGCCTGCAATGCACACTTGAGAAAAAAAAATTCGCTCCAAGTAAGTAAAATTTTTTTTGGTAGGAGAAAAAATGGCATTTCCTCACAATCATAATGAATATTTTAAAACAGACTTTTTATGTACAGAGCTTTCGAAAGACAGCGATTTTAAAACCGTAGCGGAAATTTTTGCTTTACTTTCCGACACTAACCGCCTGAAAATTTTTTGGTTTTTGTGTCACACAAAGGAATGCGTGCAGAATATTGCAGTTGCGATGAAAATGACAAATCCGGCGGTTAGCCATCATCTTAAGATTTTAAAAGATGCGGACTTAATCGAAAGCTGGCGTGACGGAAAAGAAGTTTTTTACGAGGCAAAATTTTCTGCAAAAACGCAAATTCTTCACAGTCAAATAGAAAAACTTATGGCAACCGACTGTCCGGATTTTGACAGCAAGCACGAAAAAATCAACGAGAATTCGGAGTATCTTGAAAGTCAGGTGAACAAAATAAAAGAAGTTCATGACTATATGAAAAAAAATCTTTTTATGCGAATTACGATTGATGAACTTGCAAAAAAATTTGCTATGAATCCCACAACGCTGAAAACAGTTTTTAAAGACGTTTACGGAACTTCGATTGCCGCTCACATAAAAGAGCACAGAATGGAAAAGGCTGCTGAACTTTTGGCGCAAACGGATTTGAGTGTAAGCGAAATTGCTTTGCAGGTGGGCTACGAAAGTCAAAGTAAATTTTCTGCGTCGTTCAAGGAATTTTATAAAATTACGCCGCTTGAGTACAAGAACGCTAAAAAAAAGGAGATGTAAACTTGTGGTTGCTGATTTTTTTTTAGGAATCCGCTGTTCTATCGCAATCTTACGGTTACGTATGCCCACATTCGCGGGCAACACGAGTTTTCTTGCGAAAACTCGCGGATTTTTTTGTTAAGAAAGAGATTTTTTCTTAACAAAAAATTTTGTCAGTAAATACGCGGAATTGTCGCAGACTTAGCCCTGTTTGTAGTGGTGCGAGAACAAAAAATTTTTGGCAGGAAGAAGAATTTGCTCCAAGTAAGTAAAACTCCCATCAAAAACTCGAAGTTTGCCCCACTAGTTTTTTACAAAAGTGTATCCGGCATTGGTAATTGTTTTTTCAAATTCGCTTTCTGGAACTTCTTTTGTAAGTTTTACAGTTGCGCAAGATTTTGTGTGATCCGCTGTGGCACTTTCAACTCCGTCAATTTTTTCAAGAGCTTCTTTTACGTGACGTTCGCAGTTTGGACACATCATTCCTTCGATTTTTAATGTTTTTTCTGTTGCCATAATTTTGGTCTCCTTATTTTTATTTTCAAGTTCAAGACTTGCTTTTTCTTTTTTTAGTTCCACTTTTTTATGCGGATTTTTTATATTGAACAAATTTAAGCGCAGTGCATTTGTTATAACGCAAAAACTTGAAAGACTCATAGCCAGCGCTCCAAACATTGGATTCATACTAAGTCCAAGCCACGGATAGTAAACTCCGGCTGCAAGTGGAATTAAAATTATATTGTAGAAAAATGCCCAGAACAAATTTTCGTGAATGTTACGAAGCGTTTGCTTGCTTAAACGGATTGCTGCCGCTACATCGCACAAACTGTTTTTTAGCAAGATTACATCCGCAGCGTCAATTGCAACGTCTGTTCCGTTTCCAATTGCCATTCCAAGATCTGCGCTGGTAAGGGCAGGGGCATCGTTTATTCCGTCGCCAACCATACACACTTTTCCGCTTTTTTTTAGTTCCTTTATGAATTTTTCTTTTTCATCTGGAAGCACTCCGGCAATTACTTGGTCAACTCCAGCTTTTTTACCGACCGCTTTTGCAGTTTTTTCGTTGTCGCCTGTGAGCATTATAACTTTGATTTTCATATTTTGCAGTTCGCGCACTGCCTTTGGCGAATCATCTTTTAAAACATCGCTGACTGCAATAATTCCAAGGAGTTTGCCTTCTTCCGTAAAGAAAAGGGGCGTTTTTCCTTGCTCAGAAAATTCTTTTGATTTTTCAAGAAGTGATTTGAAATTTTTTTCATCAACTTCGTCTTTTTTTAGGACATTTTCAATATATTTAAAATTCCCACCGCAAATTTTTTTTCCATCGATTACAGCTGAAAGTCCGTTTCCTGGCAGGGCAGTAAAGTTTAGGCTTTCTTGTGTTTTGATTTTGTATTCATCAGCCTTTTTTAAAATTGCCTTAGCAAGAGGATGTTCGCTTTTTGCTTCGAGACTTGCGGCTTTTTTTATAAATTCTTTTTCATCAGTTTCAAACGAAATTATGTCTGTAACAAGAGGTTCGCCTTTTGTAATTGTGCCAGTTTTATCAAGCACAACAATTTGAGTTTTTCCTGCAATTTCAAGAGCCGCTGAAGTTTTAAAAAGAATTCCGTTTTTTGCGCCCATTCCGCTTCCAACCATAATTGCAACTGGGGTGGCGAGTCCAAGGGCGCAAGGACAGCTTACAACTAAAACAGAAATTGCGCGGTTCAAACTAAACGAAAAATCAGCGCCGGATATTAGCCAGATGATAAAACTTAGTGCTGCAATTCCAAGAACCGCCGGAACAAAAATTCCCGAAACCTTGTCTGCTATTTTTGCAATTGGCGCCTTTGTTGCTGCGGCGTTGCTTACCATTTGAATGATTTTGGAAAGGGTAGTGTCTTCTCCAACTTCGGTCGCCTTGCATTTTATAAAACCAGTGTGATTTATTGTGGCAGCCGAAACTTTGTCGCCTTCGCTCTTATCCACCGGAATTGATTCCCCCGTAAGAGCCGCTTCGTTTACTGCCGTGTTTCCTTCCAGAATTACCCCGTCAACAGGAATGTTTTCGCCTGGTCTTACAAGAAAAATGTCGCCCTTTTGTACTTGGTCAATTTCTACTGTGATTTCTTTTCCGTCTTTTAAAAGAACCGCAGTTTTTGGCGCAAGTTTCATAAGGCTTTTTAGTGCGTTTGTTGTTTTGCCTTTTGAAATTGATTCTAAAAGTTTGCCTACTGTAATGAGCGTTACAATCATTGCTGCACTTTCAAAATACAGGGTATGGGTATAGTACATTATGACTTCGTTGTTTTTTTCAAGAACCGCGTCAGTCATTCCAAAAAGCATAAAGACGCTGTATAAAAAAGAAACTCCCGAACCCATTGCAACTAAAGTGTCCATATTTGGAGAGCCGTGAATTGCGCTTTTAAATCCGCTTACAAAAAATTTTTTGTTGATAATCATTACGATTGCCGCAAGAATCATTTGTGCAAGGCCTAGTGCAATGTAATTTTCTCCGTTGCGGGAAAACCAACTCGGGAGCGGCCAGTTCCACATAGTGTGGCCCATACTTAAATACATTAAAACCAAAAGAAATATTGCTGAAAAAATAAGTCTTTTTACCAAAACAGAAGTTTCTTTGTTTTCTAAAAGTTCTTTATTTTCTGTAAGAGAAGAAGTGCTTTTTTTCTGTGATTTTTCTTTGCTGCCTAAAATTTTTGCACTATACCCCGCATGGGTAACTGCCAGAATTACGTCGCTACTTTTTGCATTTCCTTCTACGCCCATTGAATTTGTTAAAAGACTTACGCTGCACGATGTAACGCCCGGAACTTTAGAAACCGCTTTTTCCACACGGGCAACACAGGCTGCACAGCTCATTCCACTAACCGCATATTTTTCCATAAAAGTTCCTTTTTTATTTCATCAGTTTTTGTAAAGTGCTGCAAAGTTCATCAATGACTTCAGTTTTTCCAGCCTTAATATCCTTTACAACACAAGTGTGAATATGGTTTGAAAGCAAAAGTTTGCTAAAAGAATTCAGTGCAGCATTTGCCGCAGAAACTTGAAGTAAAATGTCAGGGCAGTAAGCATCATTTTCAAGCATTTTTTTAATTCCCCGAATTTGCCCTTCAACCCTGTTCAACCGCGTCATTAAATTTTTATATTCTTCAGAACTTCTTTCCTTTTTTTTGCATGACGGGCAGCTGTTTTTGTTTTGATTTTCATCTTTTTTAGCCATTTTTTGCTTCCTTAAAAAATACCCTAGGAGAGTATGGGTTTATTAAATCAAATATATACATCTATGGGGTATAATGGCAAGAGGATTTTTTTTGCTCACACATATTCTGCGGCAAGTTATTAATAGAATTTTTAGTCAAATAGAAAATTCTTTTCTTATCAAAAAAGGACAGCGAGTTTGTGGCTGTTACTGATAAAATTTTTTGTTAATGGGTCAAAATTCGAGTTTTGTTGCAAGGTTTACTTATTTGGAGCGAATTTTTTTTCCTGCCACAAATTTTTTTGCGTTCCGGCTGAAATTTTTTTTTAAAAACCCGCTTTTCGCGGTTTCATTCAAAACCTGCGGTTTTGAACGCTTCGCGCCGCTA
>CAZXCR010000188.1:0-3746 GCA_964639315.1 uncultured Treponema sp.
CCGTTCTTGCAGCATACTTTCCTTCTTTTTTCTGATTTTTTTCATCAGATTGAATTGAATAAAGTTCCTGCGCAAGAACAAAGGCATCTTCTCGTAAACTGTCTTTTTTCCACATATATTCGCACAAGTCAGTTCCGGAAATTCGCCCAGATAAAGTTGACGACGCCCCCTTCGATTTATATTCGCCCTGTAACTTAACATAATTTTCGTCCTCGCCCGAAGACAAAAGCGCAAGTTCTTCTTTTTGCTCATAAAGCGACTCTTTTTGGGCAGTTTCGCTAAAGTCACGAAGTAAAATTTCTGTTTGCTCAAGTGCCTCTGAATATCTTGATTGCGAGCGATAAATTTTTGCAAGATTTTTGCGCGCATTGTAAACATAAGGACTTTGCGGCATAAACTCAATTAAATTTTTGTACTGAATGATTGCAAAATCTTCCTGAGAAATTCTTGCGTAGCTGTCGGCAATATAAAAATAGGAAGCATCCAAAAATTTTCCGTTTATAAATTTTTTCTGATATTCTTTAAATCTACTGATTGCAATCTGATATTTTTGCGCACTGTAGTAAAGTTCGCCTCTTCTGTAAGAAGCTTCGTCAGCAAGTTCAGAACCTGCAAATCTTGAAGCAAGTTCAGCATATTTTTTGTCGCTGGCATCGTATCTTCTTTGCTTTTCGTAAATTTGAGCAATCTTGTAAAGCGCCTTTTTTCCAAAGTCAGTATTTTCTTCAGAAGACTTTTGCAAGAACAAAACCGCATTGTCAAAATCGCCTGCATCAGTGTAAACGTCCGCACAAAAAACAAGAGCTTCTTCTTTTTGCACCTGATTTAAGGCGCAGTTAAGGGCAAGTTCCGCTGCAAGTGCCGCATTTTTTAAGTCCGCAAGTTCAAGAGCAGCATTACCGGCAGTAATACAAGCAGAAAACGCCAGTGGATGAGTTTTATTTTTTGAAGCAAAGTCAGTTAAAGTTTCGTAGGCTTTTTGATTTTTGTTCAATTTGTATTCGCAGTAACCAAGATACATTTGAGCGTAAAGACTTTTCTCTTTATTTCCGGATTTTATATATTGAGTAAAAAGTTTTTCGGCATTCAAATAATCGCCTGAATTAAAATAAGAAAGCGCGCTCATATACGCGGCATCTGCGCTGTTTACCCTAAGCGATTGTTTTAAACTTGAGTTTACAAATCCGTTTGTAAAAAGAATTTTTGCGTAGTCAAGTCTGTCAGCTGAAGAAAAACCTGCACTTTCAATTAATTCAAACATTTTTTTAGACTGATTTTCGTATCCGTTTTTTGCAAGCAGTTTTGCATACAAAAGATTTGCATTGTACCAAATTCCCTTTTCATCGCTGGAATTCCATTTTGCAAGCGGACAAATATTTTCTATGCACAAAAGCCCTTCTTTGTAGCGCGAAAGATTGTAAAGTGCAAAAGACTGCCAGAAAGTGGCTTCGTTTACAAGATAATTTTTTTTCTTGTTCTGAACAGAAAGTTCCCGCACGGTTTTTGCACAGTCAAATGATTTTTGCCAGTCAAAATTGTAAGCATAAAATCTTGAATAGGCATTCAGGTAATCCAAATAATATTCGTGATTTTCGTCAATTAAATTTTCAGAGTAAAATTCATCTAGCGCAGAAATTGCTTTTTCAACATTAGTTTTTGATTCAATGCAGGCAAGATAAAGCCCCCGCAGTGCCGAATATTTTTTTTCTCCGTCATTTTGTGAACAAAAGTCAAAATACTGAACTGATTTTTTAAAATCACCTGAATTATAAGAATCCACTGCAAGTCGCGCCCAAAACTGAGAAAGCAAATCCTCGTAGCCAGAAAGATTTTCCTTTACCTTTTCAAGAATTTCTCCTGGTTCAGAGCCAACTTCTTTTTTGTGTTCTGCAGCAACATAATACGCTTTTTGAAGGGCAAGAGAAGCCATAAGCGCATCTTTTCCGTTAAGAACTTCCGCGTAAACTTCATAAGCATTTTTGTACTGATGTTTAGCTTCGTAAGCCTCGCCCGCATTAAGCGCAAGTTTGTAGTAAACTGATAAATCTAAATTATTTTCGTTTTTATTCTGATTTGAAGAAGACTTTTCGTTTTCTGAAGAATCGCTTTCAGAAGAATCAGTTTCATTTTGAGTAAAAATAAGATTTTTTAAATTAAGAAAGATTTTTATAAGTTCATCGTAATGCTCGTTTTCAAGATAAGAATCAAAGAGCATTAAAATTGAAGTTTCATATTCTGACTTTGAAATATTTTTTCCGTTGCAGACTGTGTTTTCTAAAAGTCGTTCAGCATTTAAAAACTGATGATTTTTGTAAAACGCCATTCCTGCGTACATAATGGAATTTTCGTAGATAAGTTCAAATTTTTTACCGGACTTAGCAAAGTTGTTTTTTGAATTTGAATAAATTTTGCAAGCATTGTAAAAAGCGGTTTGAGCTTCAGGATAATTTTCCACTGCAAAATACGAAAGCCCCGAAAAATAATATGCAGAAATTAAAGTTTGAGCATCGTTTTCTGACAAATTTATGCAGTCTTCTAGTGAAGTTAAAGCTTCGTCAAAACGATTGAGTTTATAAAGACTTTCGCCCTTATACAAAAAAACTTTTGGCATTAAAAGAGAGCGCGGATATTTTGTTTCAAGTTCAACGGCATATTCGATTACTCCAGGATAAGCCCCGCTTGAATACGCACTCTTAAGTTCAGCAAAAAGAGAAGTGTCAGTTTTTGGTGCTGCAAAAATTTCAAATGTAAAAACAGAGAAAATTAAAATCAGAGGGAAAATTTTTTTTGAAAAATACATAAATTGTCCTTGTTTTAAAAAACGCAATATTTTAGAAAATCTTAAAAATTCAGTGCAGAATTTTTTTAAGGAACAAAAAAATCATTGTTTTGGCGCAAAATAGTTGCTTGATTTTACCCGCTCAAGATGAACATAAGAAGTCGAGTTTGAATCAATAAAATCTTCAAGAGAAACTTCTGTGTTCATTGTAAAGACCGCACAGTCAAAATGTCCAGAATCATCAAAGTAAGGAAAAATAACCGCACAGTTGTTAAAAACCATTTCGTCGTACTTTACCTGAGAGACCTGTTTTATTGCCGCAAGATAAAAATATGAAGGTTCTGTAACCGCAAGCATATAAAGAATGCCTTTTAGTTTTTTTACGGAATAGCCGGTATTTAAAATGTAGCCCGCAGAATTTACAAGCTGACCGCCGTCATTTTCTGCAGCAAAGAAATTTTTGTTTACATCAAGACCGCCAGTTTTAAAATCATAATTAGCCGAAGTTCTTGCACACAAAGCCTCTGCCGCAAGATTTCTGCACCAGTCAAGAGAAAAACTCAGATTGTATTTTTGCGACAAAATGCCATTCTTGCTCGTAGACGAATATTCAAGTGTTGGCTGAAGCATTTTTTCAATTTTACTTCCAGAGCCTGTGTAGGAAACCAAAAGTCCGTCAATAATCCACTTTGCAAAGCCAGCGCCGCTCAAAGTAAGCCGCCCGTTTTCTTCGGGAAAATATTCGTTGCCGTTTTCATCTTTAAGCGTAAATTTTTTCCCCGTAAGAATTGAATAAAGCTTTCCGTTTTCGTTGTAACAAGCATTTTCTGCATAGTCGATTTTTGGAAGATTTTCGCGGATTACATGAATCATCTGCAAGGACTCGCGGTACAACCCCGGAACCACCTGCACTTTCTGCCATGGAAGGGACATTTTGGTAAGGCGAAGAATAACTTCAAATCCGGCA
>CAZXCR010000188.1:3756-4461 GCA_964639315.1 uncultured Treponema sp.
AAAAAAGATAAGAAAATTTTACGCTTAACGGAACTGATTTTGCCGCGTAAGAAGAGCACACAAGCATATCAACATAAGTTTTATTTGCATTTTCGTAAAATTCCAGGTAAACATCAGGGTCTGCATTAAAATACCACTGAATTTTTATAGGCTTACCGCTGGATTTTTCACGAAACAAAACAAAACTTCCCGGCGCCCCTTCCGGGTAAACTGACATTTTTACAGTTTCCTTAGAAGAGCCAGAAATTAAGTCAACATTCAAATAAGATTCGGGCGCAACAATCACAACGCAAAAGTCAACGCGTTCTTCCATTCTTATTTGAAAAGTCTGACCTAAATTATTTTTTCTAAGCTCAGAATTTTTTGTTCTAAGCTCAGAAAGGCTCTGCGAAAACCAGGAATTCTGAATGGTCTTTCGAATTTCTGCAGAATCTGGAATTCCGTAGCTGTTGTATTCTGCAAAAACTGAAGCGCAAAATAAAAAAGCCAGTGTTAGAAAAATGAATATTTTTTTTACTTTCACGCTGCAGTCTCCTTACAAAACCTTTTTACAAAACAACTTTACACTGATGCTGGAATATTTTCCATTGCAACCGGTTCTGGGTCAACAAATTCACTAGCACCTTCCGCAAGCTGAACTTCAGGTTTTACAATCTTTCCGTCAGGAGTGTGAATCATTCCGTCATCTCCTTCGTCAGGATGTTT
>CAZXCR010000189.1:0-4450 GCA_964639315.1 uncultured Treponema sp.
TAAGCAAAAGATTTTTATTGTACAGGAAATTTCACTGGTAACTACGCTGCGCGCCCTTACCATCGGGGCTAGGCTTGGCTAGCTATATTTTTTTAAATTTCTGATTAAAACTCGAAATTCAACCTCTTAACAAAAAATTCTATCAGTAACACCCGCGAGTAAAAAAATTTTTGGTTCTTGAAGTAAAGCCTAGCCCGGGCATGTTGAGTAAAATGTCTTTGGCATTTTACTCGTTGAGTTTGTCGCAGGCGACAAACTCGCATATTTTGTTTGTTAAGAAATAGATTTTTTCTTAACAAAAGAACCACAAGTTTGTCGCAAGCAGTAAAATGTGCTCCAGAAAAAAAAGCAAAAATTTTAAAACTTTGACTAAAGGAGCACAAATAGTTATATTTTTAACTATGAGACTTTATTCTAAACAACAGCTTATTTTTAGGTCCTTTTTAACCGCTCTTATTACGGCAATCGTTGTTGCTGCAGCGGTTTTTGTTTTTTGCGGAAAGTTTTTTTCTTCTTCAAAACAGGGCATTTTTTCGTCGAAAACTTCTAGTAAAGAGCAGAATTTTTTTCTAGAAAACGATTCTTTCCAAAACGAGAATTCCCTTAATTCAGAAAAGGCTTTGTCTGGGGCTGGCGAAAATTTGTCTAATTCAAATCTTGCTGCAGAAAACGCACAGGTAGTTCCGGTTGCTGGAGATTTTAGCGGATACACGCAGGACGAACTTCAGAACATTTCAGTTTACGAAAAATACAACGAGGCTGTAGTAAATATTACAACGCAGACTATGGGCTACAACTGGTTTTACGAGCCGGTCATTACAGGTTCGGGTTCTGGGTCTGGGTCAATTATTGACAAAAGAGGCTACGTTGTTACAAATTACCACGTTATTGAAAATGCAAGCACCATAAATATTTCTCTTGCTGACGGTTCAACTTACGAGGGAAAAATTGTTGGCAAAGACAAAAATACAGACATTGCAGTTTTGAAATTTGATCCGCCTAGTGGAACTGAATTAAAAACAATCAGTTTTGGAGACAGCGAAAATTTAAAAGTGGGTCAGAAAGTTATTGCGATTGGAAATCCGTTTGCTCTTGAACGCACAATGACCACAGGAATTATTTCTGGACTTGGAAGACCTATTCAGGAAAGCGGAACAAATGTAATTATCCGCAATATGATTCAAACTGATGCTGCAATAAATCCGGGAAATTCTGGCGGACCTCTTCTTGACAACCAGGGCAAAATGATTGGAATTAACACGGTAATTTATTCTTCAAGCGGAAATTCTGCCGGTGTTGGATTTGCAATTCCTGTTAGCACAGCCCGCCGCGTTGTTTCGGAACTTTTGCAGAATGGCAAGGTTAATCGCGGAACAATGGACATTTCTTTGGTTCAGAATACAAATCAAATTGCCCGCTATGCAGGATATCCGGTTTCTACGGGACTGATTGTTAGCAAGGTTAAAGAAGGAAGCAAAGCTGATAAATCTGGTTTAAAAGGCGGAACAAAGGCTGTTCAATACGGAACTTTTAATCCAAAAACAATTTATTTGGGCGGTCACCTAATTACAAAAATTGACAATATTGACATAAAAACTTACGCAGACTATTTAAGTGCCCTCGAAGACAAAAAGCCTGGCGACACAGTAACTGTAACCGTTTACCAGGGTCGCGGTTGGGAACAAATAAAAGTAACGCTCGACAGTGCGGAGTAAGTTTTCGCGGATTTTTTGTTTTTGGAGCATATTTTTCTACTTCGACCGGGCTTTCGTGGCTTGCTTACGCGCGGTATTTTTGCTTTGCAAAAACACTTGCCTTCGGCAACCACTACAGTCCGGGCTAAGTCTTCCTTATCAGCAAAATTCTATCAGCACTTAACAAAAATTCCCCATCATCCTCACTCAAAATATTCAAATTCTCTCATCAAAACATTAAAATCACCTTATGCGCAAATTTGTAGTTCATTCACCTTACGAACCTTCAGGAGATCAGCCGGAGGCTATTGAAAAATTAAGTCAGGGCTTTTTGAATGGCAATAAGTATCAGACTTTAAAAGGCGTTACAGGCAGCGGAAAAACTTTTACAATGGCAAAAATAATTGAAAAAGTTCAGCGGCCAACTCTTATAATCAGTCACAACAAAACTCTTTCGGCCCAGCTTTACCGCGAATTCAAAACCTTTTTTCCCGAAAACGCAGTTGAATATTTTGTAAGCTACTACGATTATTATCAGCCAGAAGCCTACGTTCCTGCCCGCGACTTGTACATAGAAAAAGACGCCGCAGTCAATGCAGAAATCGACAAACTCCGCCTTGCAGCCACTTACGCTCTTATGGAACGGCGCGATGTAATCATCGTAAGCACCGTCAGCTGCATTTACGGACTTGGAATGCCGGAACTTTACAAAGAAATGCGACTTCACGTAGAGCGAGGTCAAATTCTTAACACGCAAAAATTTGCAAAAAGTCTCATCGAAGTTCAGTATCAGCGCAACGATATGCTTTTGGAACGCGGAAAATTCAGACTTCATGGCGATGTTCTCGACGTTTTTCCGTCATACATGGAAACTGACCAAGCTTATAGAATCGAACTTGATTTTGACGAAATTTCTAAAATCCGCCGCTTCGATGTAATTACAGGCAACGTCATTGAAGAACTTGATGAACTGTATCTTTATCCTGCAAAACACTTTGTTGTGCCAAAGGAAATGCTTTCGGAAGCAACAAAAAGAATAGAAAGCGAACTTGAAGAGCAACTTGAAAATTTAAGAGCGCATGGAAAAGTCCTTGAAGCAGAACGTTTAAAAACCCGCACAACTTACGATATTGAAATGATGAAGGAAATGGGCTACTGCTCAGGAATTGAAAACTATTCAGCGCCAATTGCCGGTCGTAAAAAAGGAGAGCCGCCTGCAACCCTTTTGCATTATTTTCCAGATGATTTTTTGTGTATGATAGATGAAGCGCACGTTACAGTTCCGCAAATAGGCGCAATGTACGAAGGCGACCGCAGCCGCAAGCAGAATCTTATTGACTTTGGATTCCGACTTCCAAGTGCATTAGATAACCGGCCGCTTACCGCCGCAGAATTTACGCAGAAAATGAACCAGGTCATCTACGTTACGGCAACTCCTCGAAAAGAAGAAATAAAGCAGTCAAGTCAGGTGGTGGAACAAATAATCCGCCCTACAGGACTTTTGGATCCAATTGTAGAAGTAAGGCCAAGCGAAGGTCAAATGCAGGACATTTACAAAGAAATCCAGGAGCGCATAAAAAAAGGCGAAAGATCTCTTGTTCTTACACTGACAAAAAAAATGGCAGAAGATTTATCGGCGTATTTAAAAGAACTTCAGATGAAAGTTGAATACATTCATTCCGAAATTGACACCTTTGAGCGCGTTGAAATTCTAAAGTCACTAAGAAGCGGAAAAATCGACACTTTAATCGGAATTAATCTTTTGCGCGAAGGAATTGACCTGCCGGAAGTAAGTTTTATTGCAATTCTTGACGCAGACAAAATTGGCTTTTTACGAAGCACAACTTCTCTTATCCAGATAATTGGAAGAGCCGCAAGAAATGCTGACGGAAAAGTTGTAATGTACGCTGACAGAATGAGCGACGCAATGAAAGAAGCAATAGAAGAAACTCAGCGGCGCCGCGAAAAGCAGATTGAGTACAACACAGCCCACAATATAACTCCAAAAACAATTAAAAAGGCGGTAGAAGACATTTTAGTCCGGGAAAAAGAAGAAAGCGAAGAAAATGCAAAAACTTCCCTTGAACTTTTGAAAAAAACTGCAAATCTTTTTGTTCCTCAGCAAAGAAAAAAACTTCTTGACGCTCTAAAAAAAGAAATGCAAAGTTGCGCAGAACGCCTTGACTACGAAAATGCAGCTATAATCCGCGACCAAATTGCTCAAATTGAAAAAGACTACGGAAAGCCCCTCGCCTCCGATTTAGCTAAAAAATAGTTGATTAAATCACTCCATTTATGTAAAATGTTCGCCACATAACAAACTTGATGCAGTTAGTTGTGTTTAGAAAATTTGGAACGAGGTAAGATATGTCAAGAACATGTGATGTTTGCGGAAAGCACCCAATGCATGGTAACAGAGTTAGCAATTCATACAATCACACACGCCACACTTGGAAGCCAAATCTTGTAAAACTCAAGACAGAAATTGGCGGAACTACAGTTACACTTAACGTTTGCACAAGATGCCTTCGCAGAGGTTTTGTAGAAAAGAAAATCAATGTTGTACCGGCAAATGCAGGCGCTGCAAAAACAAACTAAAATAAAATTTTGATTTGTACCGTAGTTAAAAAGCCGCTCAAAATAGGGCGGTTTTTTTTGTGCCCTTTTAAATTTCAGATTTTACGAAAGCTGCGCAAGTTACTAGGTCGAATTTCGAGTTTAAATAAAATTTACAAAAAAGGTGAAAAAGCCTAGCC
>CAZXCR010000190.1:0-4447 GCA_964639315.1 uncultured Treponema sp.
TTGATAAGAAATAGATTTTTTATTATACAGAGAATTCCATTGGTAACACGCGGGCACGTAATGTCGAAAATTTTTTTGTAAACCAAAAGAACCGATGGTTACACGCGCCCGCTTACTGACAGAATTTTCGGTTAAGCAAAAAATTTTTTATTAACCACAAAATTTTCCCTAACAAAAACTCCATCACTAACACCATTCCCCTCATCATCCTCACAAAAACAAAAAAATCCTGTACTATTTACATTCTTTTTCGAATTCTGTATATTTACTATTGGTTAGCGAATGTTAACAAAAATTAGCATTTGCTAGCAAAAATTATTTTATGCTAACGATATTTAATTTTCGGTCATTTAAGATCTTTTTGTGGAGGTAAGATATGCCTTTAATTTTCGCTTCTGCAGGCAGTGAAGTGCAGGTTATAAACGTAAGAGGAACTTCAGAAGTTAAGCAGCATCTTTTTGATATTGGATTTTCGGAAGGTGAAAAAATTACTGTAATTCAGAAAATTTCTTCAGGTTTGATTGTAAAAGTTAAGGAATCACGCATTGCCATCGACAGAAATATGGCAGAAAAAATTATGGTTGCCTAATTTTCTATTGTTTTAATTAAGAGGTCGAATTTCGAGTTTAAACAGGAGCGTAGCGGAAGAATGAAGATAGTACGAAGTGCGTACGTAACCGAGAACAGTCGCAAGCTTACGCTTGCTAACGAGTTTGTCGCTTGCGACAAACTCGCGGTCTTTTTGTTAAGAAAAAAATCTATTTCTTAACAAAGCAATTCTACGAGTTTCGCCTGCCGGAACGTAAAAAAATTTGTGGCAAGAAAAAAACTTTGCTCCAAATAAGTAAAAATTGTAAAAACTCGAATTTTAACCTAAGACAAAATAAATTGGTTTTTGGAGGATTCTGATGGAAACATTAAGAAATGCGAAAGTTGGTTCTACCGTAAAAGTTACAAAACTTAACGGAGAAGGCGCAGTAAAAAGACGCCTTATGGATATGGGATTTACCCGGGGAACTGAAGTATTTGTAAGAAAAGTTGCCCCTCTTGGCGACCCTGTAGAAGTTACAATCCGCGGATATGAACTTTCTGTACGCAAAGATGATGCTGAAAACATCGAAGTTGAGTAAGTAAAAGAGGAAATTAAAATGACTACAAAAATAGCACTCGCAGGTAACCCAAACTGCGGAAAAACTACAATGTTTAACTCGCTTACCGGTACCGTTCAGTACGTTGGTAACTGGCCTGGAGTTACAGTTGAAAAAAAAGAAGGCAAGGTTAAGGGCGAAAAAGATTTAATCGTAACTGACCTTCCTGGTATTTATTCCCTTTCTCCGTACACAAACGAAGAAGTTGTTTCCCGCGATTATCTTGCTTCAAATGAACCTTCTGCCGTAATTGATATTGTTGACGCTACAAATATTGAACGCAACCTCTACCTTACCACTCAAATTCTGGAACTTGGAAAACCTGTAGTAGTTGCACTGAATATGGTGGATTCCCTAAAAAAATCTGGGGATAAAATTGATGTTGAAAAACTTTCTAAAAAACTCGGCTGCCCTGTAATCGAAACCGTTGCACTGCACGGCAAGGGAGTAAAAGAAGTTGCATCAGCGGCTGCAGAAGAAGCTAAAAAATCAGCAAAGGCAGTATCTCCGTGTTTCGCTTCTGATGTAGAAAATGCAATCAGCGAAGTAATGGCACTTTTACCATCATCAGTAGAAGAATCTGTAAAAAGATGGACTGCAATTAAAGTTCTTGAGCGCGATTCAGTAATTCTTTCAAAACTAAATCTTAGTGACGAAGCAAAGGCAAAAGCTGAAAATGCAAGTGCCGCTCTTGAAAAAAAGCACGATGACGACATTGAATCAATCATCACAAACGAACGCTACAATTACATTGCTTCTATTCTAAAAGACGTTCTTAAAAAATCAGGAAAAAAAGAAACCGTTTCTGACAAAATCGATAAAGTTGTTACAAACCGCATTTTAGGTATTCCAATTTTCTTAGTTGTAATGTGGTTTGTTTACTGGGTTGCAGTTTCTACAGTAGGTTCAATGGGAACTGACTGGGCAAACGACGTTCTGTTTGGTGAATGGATCCAGGGCGGAACACAAACTTTGCTTGAAAACGCTGGCGCTAATCCAGTTTTAACTGACTGTATTGTAAACGGAATTTTAGGCGGACTTGGTGCAGTATTAGGATTTATTCCGCAGATGGCAATTTTGTTTTTGCTGCTTTCTATTCTTGAAGACGTTGGCTATATGACAAGAATTGCCTTCGTTATGGATCGCTTGTTCAGGCACTTTGGTCTTTCTGGTAAATCTTTCATTCCGCTTTTAATCAGTTCCGGCTGTGGAATTCCAGGTATTATGGCAAGCCGCACAATTGAAAACGAAAATGACCGCCGCATGACAATTATGACAACAACTTGGATTCCTTGCGGTGCAAAACTTCCTGTAATCGCAATGATTGCTGCCATTCTTGGAACAAAATTCTTAGGTTCAAACGCTTCTTGGGTTGGCCCTACAATGTACTTGATTGGAATTGCTTCAGTTTTAATTGCCGCAATCATCCTTAAGAAAACAAAATATTTCCACGGTCCAGCGTCTCCATTCATTATGGAATTGCCGCAGTATCACATTCCGCAGTTAAAAACAGTTCTCCTTCATACATGGGAACGCTTGTGGTCATTCATTAAAAAGGCCGGAACAATCCTCTTCCTTGCGTGTCTTGTAATGTGGTTCCTTTCAAGCTACGGTTGGCAGCCAAAAACTCAGGAAGTAACACAGGCAGACGGAACTGTTGTAGAAGTTGAAGCTGAAGGCACATCATTTGGACTTTGCGACCCAGACAATTCAATTATGGCAAAAATCGGTGGCGTTCTTCGCTATATTTTCATTCCGCTTGGATTTGGAAACGAAGAAGGCGGATGGCAGGCAGCAGCTTCAGTTATTTCAGGATTTTCTGCAAAAGAAGGAATTGTTTCTACGATGGGAGTTTTAGCCGGAGCAAGTGATGAAGACACAGAAGCTTTGGCAGGTGCTGGCAGTGTTGCAGACATTCTTCCAGAAGCCGAAAGTACCGAAGTTGTCGCAGAAGCTACAGAAAACAAAATTATCGCCGAAGATTCAGAAGCTACAGCAGATTCAGCAGTACTTAGCGAAGAAACCGCAGTAGCCGAAGAAGAAGAGCCAGCCGAAGAAGGAAATGCTATGAAAGCAGTAGACGCCATTGCAAAGTGGTTCCCTACAGGACTTGCAGCCTTCTGTTTCTTGCTCTTTAATCTTCTTAATTCCCCGTGTCTTGCAGCTATTTCTACAATGCACAACGAACTTAACAACCGCAAGTGGTTCTGGTTTGCAATTCTTTTCCAGAATGCATTTGCTTATGTAGTAACGCTTATGGTATTCCAGCTTGGTTCCCTGTTCTCAGGAAAGCCATTTGGAAACGGATATTCAGTTGCAGGTATAATTTTTGCAGTAATTTTTGCAGCAGCCTTTATTTACGGACTTTTCAGAAAAAATCCATATGCTAAAGAAGATTCTAGTGCAAAGGTAAGAGCATAAAATTTTAATATGGGCGCCTTCCCGCATACGCGGGAACCGGGCTATCCGTGGCTCCGGCCGTAAGGCCTTCGAACCGCAAAGCGGTTTTGCTATCGCAACCACTACTATCCCTGGCGCATTATGCTAAGAAAAGGTGGCTGTCTAAAAAAGGCAGCCATTTTTTGCTAAGAAAAAGAGGCTAAAATGATTGGAATAATTGTGAACATAGTTTTAGTTTTATTAATTGCATTGTGGGCATTTTTAATTTTAAGGTCAGTGTTTAAGCGCTGGAAAAAAGTAAAAAGTGACAAGGCAATTTCTGCTGGTTGCTACGGATGTTCCGCATTTAAAAACGGAATGTGCGCTCATCACTGCGCGGAGTCAGAAGCAAAAAAATGACTGTAAACATTATTCTTATACTGCTGATTGTACTTTTAGCAGCCGGTGGCATTGTTTCCTTAATAAAACGCTTTAATGGAGAAAGTTGCTGCAGTGGCGGCCCTTCAGAAGTAAAAGTTCAAGTTCAAGATAAAAACAAAAAAAATTATAAGTACACAGCAAATCTTTGCATTGAAGGAATGAAGTGCAAAAACTGCGCTTTAAGAATCCAAAATAAACTAAACTCCCTAAACGGAGTGTGGGCAAAAGTAAATTTCAAAAACAAAACCGCCCAACTTCTTCTAAAACAAAACAATTTCCAAGCTACCATACAAAACACAATAGAAGCCGCCGGTTACTCAGTAAGTTCCTACACCGAAAGTAAAGTCAAACACTAATCCGCAAGCGCCACCCCACTGTCGAGAATTTTTTATTAACTGAAAAAATTTTTCTTACTTGCAGCAAAGCCTAGCCCGTGCGTGTAGCGGTGGCGAAGCCATTGCGTAGCAACGGAGCGATTA
>CAZXCR010000191.1:0-4361 GCA_964639315.1 uncultured Treponema sp.
TTTTTTATTAAAGCGAAAATTTTGTCAGTAACAGCCGGAACGCAAAAAAATTTTCTAAAATGTAAAAAATTTCGCTCCAAGTAAGTAACCACACACCCTTTCAGCCATTAAGATTTTTTAGCTGCCTGTTTTTCCATATAGTGAATTTCTGTGTAAATTGTGGCAATCACTGCAATGCAACTGTCTGGAATCATCTGGCCAACTTCGCAATTAAAATAAAGTTCGCGGGCAAGGGGCTTATTTTCTTTTATAGGCACATCATTTTCCCTTGCAATTCGTTTTATTGTTTGAGCGGTTAAATCTTCTCCCTTTGCTGCAATAAGAGGTGCCGAAGAAATTTCCCTGTCATACTGAAGGGCAACCGCATAATGTTCAGGATTTGCAATAACAACATCAGAGGCAGCTACAACTTTAGGCAGATTTTGCCTTACCATTTCCTGCTGAGCCTGTTCAAGACGATTCTTAACTTCGGGATCTCCTTCAAGTTCCTTAAATTCTTCTTTTTGCTCACTCTTTGTCATTTTCATACTTTCTTTAAATTCTCTGCGCTGGAAAAAATAATCCGCAACCCCAATCACAAGCAAAATAGCTCCTGAAAACAAAAGAAGTTTTGCAACCATTCCTCCAACCTGCTTCATCGCCATATAAGGCCCTGAGGTATGAAGAAGATTCAAGGTATCTGGAAGATCCGATTTGATTATAAGAAAAGCCGTAAATGCTATTAAAATGACTTTTAAAAGTGACTTTGCAATGTTAAAAAGTCCCTGCAAAGAAAAAAGCGTCTTCTTAAAATACTCACCAAATTTTGGGGCAATCTTACTGAATTTTGGAGTAATGGTTTTTGTAGTAAAAAGAAATCCTTTGTTTTGAATTAAATTCGACACAATTCCGGCAACAAGAGCAACCGCAGCAACCGGCAGCACCATCATCAGAAAAAATCTTAAAAAAGCATAATAATATCTTGGGTCAGCAACATTAGAATCTGTAACGTTGTTAAAGTAAAAAATAAAAACTTCCTGACACTTTCTTGAAATAAACGGCGCCAGTATAACCAGAACCACGCAGGCAAGGAAATAGACTACAGTTCCATTCAGCTCCTGACTTTTTGCAATGCGACCTTCTTCCCTGGCCTTTTGGAGTTTAAACTCAGATGCTTCTTCGGTACGTCCTTCGTCTTCAGCAGCAAACCACTGCAAATCTATTATGCTCATGGTTGATTCTCCTTTAGCTCAATAAAAAGCCGACCCAAATTTTCGAAACTGTAATTAAAACACTGCTCAAAAAATGAACACAAATACGGAAGCAGCAGAAAAATTATTAAAAAAGTACACAGTATAAGAATCGGAAATCCTTCAGAAAGCAAATTCATCTGCGGAACCGCCTTCGACAAAATTCCCATCGTAACGTTGATTAAAAAAAGAGTTGCCATAATAGGCAGTGCAATAATCAGCGCGTCTAAAAACAAATGACTTAAAGAAGACAGCATAAACTTAAGCAGCGCGTCACCATGTTCAACTATTGAAAAGGCATTCAAAGTGCTAAAACTTGAAACAAGTCCCTGTAAAAAAAGTTTTTGAAACCAATGATTCTGCAAAAAAATGAGCATTGCAACAAAGTTAAAAAATTGTCCCATCAGCGGATTTTCTACCTGACATAGCGCATCATAAACTTCACTGGCACTAAATCCCATCTGAAAGGCAAAAAACTGACCGGCAGTGCTGAATGCACCAAAAACAATCTGAACAAAAAAACCTAAAATAATTCCTATTAAACCTTCGCCAAGCAAAAGAAGCACATACTGTAAAGTAAAACTTCCGTCAGCAGAAATAAACTGCGAATAACTGGAAAAAGTTCCTGAATCAAGAGAAATTTGCGGAAAAATAAAATAAGCCATGCAAAGCGCAAGTGCAAGTTTTGCTCTTCTATGCACGGTTCTTGAAGAAAGAAGAGGAAGCGTAAGTACTGTTGTAAAGCACCTTGCAGCAACAAGCAAAAAAACAGGTGCCTGCGAAAGAATTCTATCAATCACCATATTTCAAAAAAACACCTTTTAACAGCAAATTAATAGCGAAACTGCAAAAATGCCCCTCCAGCAAACTTATTTTGAAATGTTAGGAATCAGGTCAATAATATTAACAAAATATTCTGCAAGAGAATTGTACATCCAGCCGATTAACAGCGCGATTAAAAGAAGAATAACAAGCAGTTTCGGTAAAAATGTAAGAGTTTGCTCCTGAATTGAAGTTGTAGCCTGAAAAATCGCAATAACAAGTCCCACAATCAAAGCTGCCCCAAGAATCGGAGCGCAAAGTTTAAAAACCTGCCAAATTCCCTGCTGAACAATATACTGAATCAGATTTATGCCCATATTCTAAATCCTTATCTTATAACACTCTGAAAAAGATTGTTTGTTAAAAGTCCCCAGCCGTCAACAAGCACAAAAAGTATCAACTTAAAAGGCATAGAAATTTGAACAGGCGGAAGCATCATCATTCCCATGCTCATCAAAATACTTGCAACAACCATATCAATTACAATAAACGGAATATACAAAAGCACCCCGATTTTAAATGCAACAGTAAGTTCATGCAAAATATATGAAGGAATTAAAACGTAGGTAGGAACATCTGCAAGAGTATTTGGCTGAGAAAGTCTTGCCATTTTCATAAAAGTTCCAATGTAACTTACATCGTCGCTCATCTGCGAATACATAAAAAGTCTTATTGGAGCTTCAGCCTTTGTGTATGCTTCGTCAATCGTAATTTCGTTATTCGAAAGAGGCTTAAACGAATCATCATAAATCTGCTTAAAAGTAGGCCACATACAGAACAAGGTCATAAAAAGCGCAATTCCATTTAAAACCGCAGTCGGTGGAACCTGCTGAAGAGAAAGCGCCCGTTTTATAAAATCAAGGACGATTGAAAAGCGAAGAAAACAGGTAACTAAAATTAAAAAACTAGGCGCTAATGTAAGCAGTGTAAGCAAAAGCAAAAGTTGAACGCTAAAAGAAACTTCCTTGCCAGTTCTTGGAGCAGTTGCGCTAAAGGTGATATTCGGAAAATCCAAAGCGTCTGAACCTTCGCTCATTTCAGTTCTGCCATTAGTTGAACCGCTTGGAAAATTCTGATTTTGTGAACTTTGTGCGCTTGAACCAAGAATGCAAAACGTCATAACGAACATTGTAAGCACAAGCCGCAGCAAAAATTTTCGTATAGAACTAAATTTTCTCATTTGAACAGTTTTATTCTCCTACAAAAACCAAGAAAAAACTAAAAACTTTTAGCTAATTTTCGTCGCTTTTATTTTCTGACTTTTCAGATTTTTTTGCAGCAGAAGTAGTTTTTTTACTTCCGGAATCAAGTCGCTTTTTCTTGAGCGAATTTATTAGCGAAGCAGTTTCTTCATCAAGTTCATATTTTTTTGTATTTGGAGTTCCGCGCATTGCATTAAAAAAATCCATAAAACCAGACTTTTTTTGTTTCGTATTTGAAGTATCCTGATTTTGAGCATTTTTTCTGCCCATAAACATTTTCAGCACTTCGTCAAAAGATTTTGCTCTTTCAGAATTCTGTGTTTTATCAGCATACAAATTAAGCGCGTTTATCATCTGCTCATCAGTAATTTCAGTAATAAGATTTACAGAATTTTCTGAAACTCCCAAAAGATAAGCCTTGTCAATAAGCGTTACAATAACAACTGATTTTCCAGCCCCCAGCGAAATTGATGCAGTTTTTCTAAGAAACGGATCACTTTCATTTTTTCCGTCCACACTTTTTTTCATCATCTTAAATATGAACCAAATAAGAAAAACTATCAGTGCCAAAACAAGAATCATTCTTATAAAAATCCAAATTCCGCCCGCACCCTTACTTTCAGAAGAATTCTGTCTAGTAAAATCAAGCGGAATATTTTCTTCAGACTTCTGTTCCTGATTCAAAAGAATTTGAGATTCATCTAAGGCACTATTTTGTGAAGAAATTTGAAAATTCTGCAGATTCTGTTCACTTTGCGAAGAGGAATTTTCTACTGCAAGACTGTTTTGTGCAAAAGAAAGGAAATTTGTAAAAAAAAGACAAAAAATCAGCAAAAAAACTGACTTTATTTTGTTTCCAGAGAAATTCAAAATGATTCCCACCCCATTTTTTTATATCTAACATCTTTTAAAAATCGAAATTTCTAAAAGATGCCATTTAAAAACACTTTTTGTTACATAGAAGAAGCAACGTGTTCAATTGCCGGAAGAATTTCAGTAACACGAACACCGAAGTTTTCATCAATTACAACAACTTCTCCCTTTGCAATCGGTTTATGATTTACAAGAATATCTACTGGTTCACCGGCAAGTTTATCAAGTTCTATAA
>CAZXCR010000192.1:0-4352 GCA_964639315.1 uncultured Treponema sp.
GAAATTTTATTGGTAACACGGGCGCGATACAGAAAGTCTTTTCTCTTATCAAAAAGACTTTCTGTATCGCGCCCGTGTTACCAATAAAATTTCCTGTTCACAAAAAAATTTTTTAGTAACAAAAGAACCACGAGTTTCGCTTACGAAACTCGCTAAGCAAGCGTAGCTTGCGACAAGTCCCCTAGTCAATAAACTGGGTCATTTCTTTGCTGCCTTTGAATTCGCCTTTTATAACTTTATCAGTGTGACCAACAAAACCAATTTCGTAAGCCTTCATATCAGGAACGCCAGGTTTAGAATATTTTTTTGCGTTTGCATTGAATGCTTTTAATATTGCAGCAGCATCTTTTTTAGCAACCGCCAAAACAAATCCAATACCCATGTTGAAAGTACTGTAAACATTTTCTGGATCTGCGCCACGCTTTACAAGTTCGTCAAAAATTTCTGGAACTTCCCAGCTGCCTTTTTTAATTTTAGAGCAAAGCTGTTTTTTTCCTTCCTCAGCCTTTACATACATACGCGGAACATTTTCGTAAAAACCGCCGCCTGTAACGTGAACCATTCCATGCACTGAACCAGGGAATTTCTTTAAAATTTCCATAACCGGCTTAACGTAAATGCGAGTTGGAGTTAAAAGCACATCGCCAATTTTCTGCTTCTTTCCGCCAATTTCAATTTCTTCATCAAAATCAGTAACAAGTTTGCGGATTAAAGAATAGCCGTTTGAATGAGGGCCAGTAGAAGAAAGACCAATAAGAATGTCGCCTTCCTTAATTTTTTTACCGTTGATAATTTCACTCTTGTCAGCAACCCCAACGCCAAATCCTGCCAAATCATATTTTCCGTCATCATAAAAATCCGGCATCTCCGCAGTTTCGCCACCGAGCAATGCACAACCGGCATCAATACAACCGTCAGTAACGCCCTTTACAAGTTCGCCCGCAATTGCTGAATCAAGTTTGCCGCACGCAATGTAATCAAGAAAAAAACTAGTTTTTACGCCAGAACACAAAATGTCGTTAACGCTCATTGCAACGCAGTCAATTCCAACGGTGTCGTACTTTTTCATCTTGAACGCAATGTCGAGTTTTGTTCCAACTCCGTCAGTTCCGCTTACCATAACCGGATTTTTCAGTCCCTTAGGAACCGCAAACATTCCGTTAAAAGCACCAAGTTCCGTAAGCTGACCCGGAATCCGCGCCCGCTCGCTCTGCTTTTTGTACTTGTCAACAGCCTTGTAACCTTCGTTAACATCAACGCCAGCTTCCTTGTAATCGATTGTCTGAGCCATCATTTTCCCCTGTAAAAAGTGTTTAAAATCTTTAAGCCGATTCTTAGCAAAATAAAAATTTAATTTTTAAAGAACATCTCCGTTACCGCAGTCTTTTTCGGCATCGGAAGCAAGTTTTTTTCTAAATTCCAAAAGTTTGTTTTTAAGCGTATCATCACCCAGCGCAAGAATTTGCAACGCCAGGTATGCAGCATTTTTAGAACTGTTAATACCAACAGTTGCCACAGGAATTTGCGGCGGCATCTGCACAATAGAAAGCAAAGCGTCCATTCCAGCAAGACCATTTGATTTTCCCGGCGAAACGCATTCAAGCGGCACTCCAATAACCGGCAGAATCGTACGACTGGCAATAACGCCTGGAAGCGCAGCACTCAAACCGGCACCGGCAATAATAACCTTTGCGCCTTCCTCTTCAACTTTTCGGATTGTTTTAACAAGCAGATCTCCTGCACGGTGGGCAGAAATAACATAGGATTTAAAGTCAACGCCAAATTCCCTAAGAAGATCAGCGGCCTTTTTCATCGTCTCAGAATCAGATTTTGACCCTAAAAAAATTGCAACTTTCATGCACTAAAACTTAGCACATCAGCAAAAATGTATCAATAAACAGCCTTTTTTTTATTTGGAGCATACTCTTTTACTTCGGCGCGCTGTCCAGGGCTACGGCTATTCGCCTCGGTGCTTCGCACGCGCTCCGCGCCCCTTCCCATCCCGGCTAGGCTTCAGTACAAGAAAAAAACAATTGCTTACTTACGGCTGCTACTAACAAAATTTTCTGGCTTACAAAAAATTCTATTGGTAACTCGCGCAGAATATGCGTTCACAAATAAAATTTTTGCCAATTTTTAAATAAGCGTTATATAATGAATTTATGTCAATTATAAGCAATCCTGCACAGAATTTTTGTAAGTATCATTTTGTTTTTATGGGAAAACAAATTCTGCTTTCTTCAAAACAAACAGGTGAAAATCCGCTTTCAGCAGAAAATCTTCCTTCTGAACAGCTTCTGCAGAAACTTCTCGAAAGTCAGATTGTATCGGACTGGTTTTGTGAACCTCAACTTAACTACAGCGCATTTTTTTTGGAAAAAGATGCAGCACTTCCAAAAGAAAGTTTTTTAATTCCACTGCGCCAATTTTTCTGGGAAACAAAAGACCTTTCTCAAAAAGAAAAATTCGCATCTCCGCAAATCAGCATACTTGCATCGCGCGCACATCAACTTTTGGAACTTAGAACTTCCTACAGATTCTGCCCTACCTGCGGCGGAAAACTTGTAGACGATGAATATTTTACGGCAAAAAAATGTGCAATCTGCGGCAGGCAAATTTTTCCGCGTCTTGAACCTGCAATAATTGTTTTAGTTACCCGTGGAGACGAAATTCTTCTTGTAAAAAATAAGTCTGGTCAAAAAGGAATTTATTCTTGTGTAGCCGGATTTGTGGAAGCTGGCGAAAGTGCCGAGCACTGCGTTGAACGGGAAGTTATGGAAGAAACCTCGCTTCAAATTCAGAATTTGCGCTACGTTGGAAGCCAATCCTGGCCGTTTCCAGATCAAATTATGCTCGCCTTTACCGCCGAATACAAAAGCGGACAAATAAAAATTCAGGAAGAAGAACTCGAAGATGCAAAATGGTTCAAAAAAGACTCTCTTCCGCCACTGCCGTTCCCAGGTTCCGTAGCATACAATTTGGTAAAGAATTTTCTTAAGAAATAAATTTTTTCTTAACAGGTCGAATTTCGAGTTTTTGCAATTTTTACTTACTTGGAGCGAATTTGCCGCAACCTTGCGGTTACGTATGCTCGCATTCGTTAGCAGGCGTAAGCCTGCGACTCGATTGAGAGAGTCGAAATCAAGCGACTGTTATTGATAAAATTTTCTGTTAACAAAAAATTCTATCAGTAACAGTCGCAAAATATGCGTGAACAAAAGCCGCAAGTACTGAAATTTCTGTTTTCTTAGTAAAGCCTAGCCCGCTATGGAAGCCCGAAGTTGTGCGACCGCAGGTCGCACAATGAAGCGAAGCGGAAGGCTGGAACAGCGGACGCAAGAAAAAAAACTCGCTCCAAAAAAATAAGAACATCTAGCAAAAAAAAGACTGTTGTAAAAAAATCTCTACAACAGTCATTAAAAATCATTTTTCTAGGAAATTTTTATTTTGACAAAAACTCGCAGTAGTATGCCGGAAAAGGAATTTTCTGTTTTATGCCAGTTTTTTCGAGTACAGCCAAAAGCGCATCCAGTTTTCCAGCTTCAGACTTTGCACCACGAAGCATTTTTGAAAGGGAACGCTTTTCTTTAGGCTTAAATTCCTTAATGTCAGGCGAACAATCTTCGTCATTCAAAACATCTTTGCAGAAAATTTTTACTGCCTCGTCAAAATTCGCAATTTCATCAACAAGACCATTTTCCTTTGCCTGTTTTGCACTGTAAACTCTTCCGTCAGCAAGCGATTTTACTTTTTCTACATCCATTTTCCGGCTGTCGCTTACAATCTGAACAAACTGCTCGTAACATTCATCAGAAAGGGACTGCATAATTTTTACTTGTTCCAAAGTAAAAGGTTCTGCTGGATGCCCCATAGTTTTGTTTTTTCCGCTGTGAACTGAATTTGTGCGGATTTCATACTTTTTAAGAAGCTTTGAAATGTCCACAAACTGAGCCGCAATTACGCCAATTGACCCCGTAATGCAGTTGCGGTTCGCTATAATTTTGTCTGCAGAACAGCCAATGTAGTAACCGCCACTTGCCGCCTGCTGTGCAAAATATGCGTAAACAGGTTTCTTAGCCTTTTCCTTGTATTTTAAAACTGCCGAATAAACCTCGTCAGATTCATAAACTCCGCCACCCGGGGAATTTATATACAAAAAGATTCCTGCAAAATCCTTACGATCCTCAAGTTTCTTAATTGTTTCAAGAAGCCACTTTTGGTTGTAAGTTTCGTTTTCCTTTTGAATTGTACCTTCGATTATAATTTTTGCGATTTTTGCCATTTTTTCTCCAAATTAGGGAACCTCTAAAAATTGCAATTTTTAGAGGTAACTTTAAAAAAGCGACATTTTA
>CAZXCR010000193.1:0-4326 GCA_964639315.1 uncultured Treponema sp.
CACGAATGTGGACATACGTAACCGTAAGCTTGCGGCAAACTTGCTCCAGAAAAAAATAAAAAACACCCGGGCTAAAAAAGATTCGGTCCGGGTGCTAATGCTTGTGCTAGTGCGTAAAATTATTCTGAAATTATTTCTTCCAAATACCAGAATATGCTGTATTTTTTGTCAATTGAACTTGTGCCTGCAAATTGGGTATGTCCTTCAAAGTCGGTTAGGTAAAGTCCGCAGTCTGCTTTGAAATTTTTTGCAGATGAAAATCCGTCTACTGTAGTGGTATTAGTTGATTCGCTTACGGTAAAACTTGCCCGAGTATTGTCTGTAAACCAAGGAGTGCCGTTGTTGTCTGAACCGTCGGTTGTTGCAACAAAGGCTTTATTTTCAATTGCACTTATTATCTCTTCAGTTGTCCACCATGCAGCCTGGTAGCATTCTGTACGACTTAGAACATTTCTGGTAGTTCCTTCATCAAGATAAAGATAATAATCACTTAATTCACCTGAGGAATTTGAAGCCATAAGCGAAATTGAACCTTCTTGTTCATCGAGGGCAGGCACTACAAGCCAGTGAGTGTATTTTATGTAACTGTAATCGCAGTAATAATTGCTGCCAGAACCTGCACCTTCTGTTTGATTTGAATTTGTAAGGCACACGTGGGCGTCAGAGGTTAAAGTATAGTCATGCACAGTAACATCTTCAGTAAGAATAGTTGGGGTCATATAACGCGCCTCGTTTGGATAATGACCGTTTCTGATTCTCCAAAGCATTTTGGAAACTGTAAAGTCTTCTGTTTTTTCACTTTCAAATTCCTCTCCGTCAGAACATACGACTGTTACGCTAAAAGTATATTTACTGCCAAATTCATCACTGTCAAAAATAAAAATTGCGTATTCAGTTCCAGAAGCAACTTCTTTTACAATTTTTGATTTTGATGTGTCTGCAGGATATGCCGTAACTTTATACGAGTAGGTAATCTGATTTCCATTTGCGTCATATTCTACTGCCTGAGTATCGGTCCAGGTAACTTTTGCGGCGAAACTTGCACTAACAGTTGCAGTTACGTCAGAAACTGCAGGGGCGGAAGTTGAACATTCGGTACTTAAAGCGCCACTTTCGTTGCCGTCGTAATCGCTTGCTTTTATGCTGAAAGTGTAACTTGAATTTGCAGTAAGATTTGTTACGGTAAACTCTTCAGTTCCGGCAGCAACCGCAGTGTAAGTTGTAGAATCGCCCTGGTAAAGGTGAATTTCTTTAAGGTCAGCATCACAAGGGTCAGTCCACCTGAGCGCAACAGAAGTTCTTCCCGGAGTTGCAGTTAAATTTTGTGCAGCAGCCGGAGCGGTAGAGTCAGCAGCCGTAGTAAAATCTACAGTATCTGGTTTTTCAAGACCAGAACTTGTTTTTTGAGTGAGCGTAAGAGTGTAAGCCGTAGAAGATTTTAACTTTGAAAGAGAAATTTTTCCGTCGTAAATTCCGCGTGGTGCTTTAAATTCTCCAGAAATTTCAGAACCATCAAAAGCAGTTTCGTTTAGTGAATAAGTTACGCTGCTTATATTAGGCGCAGAAAGTACATAAGAAATTACTGCTTCGTGCTCAAGAGTAGAATCAACTGAAAATTCAGCAGCCGGCACAGAAGTTTCGTTTCCGGTAAATTCGTGAACATAGGCAAAGAAAGAACTGTCGTAATAATCGTTGTTAGAAATGTCGCTTGCAGTAGAACTACCGCAGATATTTGCAATTTTGCTCCATACGTAAGCGCCGGAATATCCGTCATTAGTTAAGTGCATCCAGCCGGTAGAATTAGAAGGCGCTTTGTTTGCAGCAGTATCCTCTGTGGAAGCACGCAAAGAAGTTTCAGATTTGAAAGACATTTTTTGTTTTTCTGAATCAGTTGCGGAAGAGGAATCGTAGGTGTCTGTTACAAAAAGATAGAAGGTGTAATTATAGGCATATCCCCAGTCATTTTTATGACCTGTAATATCCCACTCGCGCGGTGATTTTGCATTGAATGCGCCGGCAAAAACATAAAGTCCGCTTTCATCTCCGGTACTTGCAACCGTTGCTTCTAGAGTAAAACTATCTTCGTCGCCGTCAAAACCAGGCCAAACGATGAATCCGGAATATTTAAAATCGCTTATGTCAGAATAAGTTGTATCTGCGTTTCCTACCAGAACCAAGTTGTAGCCTTTTATTTCTGTGTTTGTAATGTAAGGAACAATAAAGCCGTTTCCGTTCCAGGCGTTGTGCAGTTCCCATACGATTTTGTGCGGAACTTCATCTGGCGTAAAGGAAGAATCAGCATTCCAGAAAAGAACTTGTGCGCTTTCTCCTTCGCAGTCAGTATCAAGAGTAAATTTTGTACCGGTTACAATTTTGTATTCAACTCCGATTTTTAAGCCACCGATTACAGCTTTTTCGCTTTCGGAAGAATATTTAAATTCAGTGCAAACTTCGTCATTTGAAGAAATTGCTTTAAAAGCGTAAAGTGTGCCGCTTACTTCGGAACTAGCATTTGTCCAGCCGCTTAAAGCATACTGACCTGTGTACTGAACCTGAGCTTCCATTCCGCTAGAAGATGCAAAATTTGCAAGAACTGGCAGCGTTACGCCAAGCGCATTTTCGTTACCAACGGAATCCACTGTAACAAATTTAATGTCGCTTCCAGGAACGGCAGTAAACGAAGCAGAATTTTGTGTTACTGAATCTTTTAGAATTTCCTCACCACAAATAATTTTTACTTTAGCAAAGTCTTCATCACTAGGATTTGTCCAGTTTGCAGTAAGATTTACAGAACTTTCACTTAAAGAAGTAATTTCTAATTTAAGGCCACTGATTTTTTCTGCAGGACTAGAATCAGCAAGGGTTTTTGCAGTTACGCTCACGTCATTTTTTGAATCAGTGTTGGAATTGCGGTCTACCGTAGAAAATACAAAAGTATATTCGCAGTCTTCGCTGTATTTTTCAAAGTCAGTAAATTCGTAGCTGAGTTCAGCATTTGCAGCAAGATATTCAGAATCAGTAAGTTCTACAAGTTTATAAAAATCGCTGCCCTTAAAAATATTCACATTGATTTTTGCAAGATCTTCATCACTAGGATTTGTCCAGAACAGGGTAAGCGAGCTTTCAGTTGCAACAGTTTTTGAAGAATCCACAGTTACGCCAAGCGGAGCAGAATCGTCGCTAAGGGTTTTTACATCAATTGAATTTACAGAATATGCACTCGAAGAACTTCCGTCTTCTGCACTACGCTCGTAAATGCAGTAAAGTTTTACGCTGTAATCAGTTAAAGCATAAAGATTTGTGAATTCTTTTTCGGTTACAGAAGCACTAAGTTTTTCAGCGCTCACCAGAGTTTCAGTATTATTTTCAGAATCAGTTTTGTAAAGAAGCGCAATGTAAGATTTTACGCTCAAAGAATCGTCTGAATTTTTCCAGTTAAGTTTAAAAGTGTCGCACGAAGTTTCGCCTTCAGTTTCCGCCAAAGAAAAATCCTCACTCTCACTCTCGGCAAGTTTTACGCTAACTTCAGCACTCGCAGAATATTCTTTTTCGTCCACCACAATGCTTGCAGTGATTTTGCCGTTGCCGCCCAGGAATGCAGTAAGGTCAGCATAGCCGTTTTTATTGTCAACAAAATCAAAGGCATTGCCGCCAGTTGTAGTCCAAGTGATTTCAGCGCCAGAAGCATTTTCTACAGAAGCCTTAACAGTTTTTGAACTTACAAGCGGAACTGCGTCTAAAATTTCCACAGCCGAAGAATCCAACACAATGGAAGGCACTGTGGGTTCAGTCGGTTCAACTTCAGGTTCAGAAGTTCCTCCCCCACCGTTTGAATGCGTACAGCCGCCAAAAATAAAGGCACAGAGCGCAAACAAAGCAAAAACAGATTTTTTCAAAAATTTAACTTTACTCACTGATTTTCTCCTTTTTTACAATGAAATCATTCTCGAAAAGTGATATCACTTTTTTACTAAAGAAAATTATCCGGCACAAAATTCGCTTTGTCAAACAATTTAAAGCTTAATTTTAGATAATTTTCAGATTATTTTTATTTTTTTTCTTCTGGAGCGAATTTTTTTTCCCTCAAGCGCGCTACATTGCACGTGCCAAAATTTTTTTGGGAATCGTCGCAGGCGTAAGGCTGCGATACTCAACCACCGGGGCGCCTAGGTTACTGATGAAATTTTCAGTTCAGAAAAAATTCTATTAGTAACAGGCTCAATCAGCGCGTGCTGGTTACTAATAAAATTTTTTGTTCAACAGCAAAATCCTAGCCCGCTATGGAGGCCCGGAGTTCCGGCGCAAAGCGCCGGAATGAGCGAATAG
>CAZXCR010000194.1:0-4319 GCA_964639315.1 uncultured Treponema sp.
GAGCGCCACCTTGCCAAGGTGGATGTCGCGGGTCCGACTCCCGTTTTCCGCTCTTAAAAAGCGATTTAGATAGGTTCTGAATCGCTTTTTTTTTTACAAAAACCAAACTTAAAGCTTGTGGATTTGCAGTTAAGGAAAAATGCGTTTATTTTTCTCCATAAGGCTTAAAAAAGAGGAAAATCAAGTGAATGTAACAAAAGAAATTACAAAGATTGAAAACTCAGCTGTAAAACTTACAGCAACAATTGCAAAAGATGATGTTGCAGCAAGCTACAAGTCTAATTTAGACAAGTATGCAAAAAATATTCAGTTGCCGGGCTTTAGAAAAGGTCATGTTCCTGTAAAAGTTCTTGAGCAAAAATATGGAGAAGCACTTAAAAACGAAATTCTCGGTGACTTAATTGACGAGTCCCTCAATCAGATTTTTAACGAAGAAGATGCAAAAGAAATTCGTCCTCTTCCCTATTCACAGCCACGCCTTGAAGGAGACAAACTTCCAGAATTCAACACAGATAAAGATCTTACATACACAGTAACTTATGATGTTTTCCCAAAAGTTGAAGTTAAGAATTTTTCAGGAATCACTGTAAAGGAACCACAGGTTACAATCGGTGAAAAAGAGCTTAATGAAGAACTTAAAGCAATTCAGGAAAGAAACGCAGTTATTCTTGACAAAAAAGACGACGAAGTTGTTGAAAAAGACAATGTTGTTACTATCGACTATAAAGAATTGAATGATGATGGTTCAACAGTTGAAGGTTCTGAAAGACAGGATTTTGTTTTCACAGTTGGTTCAGGAGAAAATATCTATAAAATTGACGATGAAATTCTCGGAATGAAAAAAGGTGAAACAAAGGAAATTACAAAAAAATACAGTGAAAAAGATTCTGACAAAGATCTCGCTGGAAAAACAAAGAAAATCAGTGTAACTGTAAAATCACTGAAAATCAGAAATCTTCCTGCTCTTGATGATGATTTAGCTCAGGATGTAAATGAAAAATACAAGACTCTTGATGATTTGAAAAAAGATATTTCTAGAAATCTTGAAACTGCAAAAAATAGAAAAATTGCTGAAATAAAATCACAGAGTTTACTTGATCAGCTTGTAGAAAAAAATCCTGTTGAACTTCCAAAATCAATGGTTGCTGCAGAAAAAGAAAGCCGCTGGAATATGATGGCTCAGCAGTTCAAAACTACTCCAGAACAGTTAGAAAAGTTAGTTCTTTCAACTGGTCAGTCTAAAGATGAAATGATTAATCAGTGGACTGGAGACAGCGAAAAAATGCTTAAGGCAAGACTCATTGTTGACAGTCTTTTAAGAGAAAGAAATATTTCTGTAACTCCAGAAGAAATTGATGCTGAATATGAAAAAATTGCAAATGAAAATGGGATGACTGTTGACGAAGTAAAGGAACATTATAAAGATCCAAAAGCAAAGGAATACCTCATCGACGAAACTAAAGAAAGTAAGCTTTATGATGAACTTTACAAAGAAGTAAAAGTGTCAAAGGGCGATAAAATTGAATTTGCAGATTTGTTTAAGGAAAGCGGCAGATAGTAATTTCTCCTGCATGTTTTTTTAGATTCTGCTGATGACTTGTTTTGCGGTAATTTTATAGAAAACTGGAATTTTACAAAGTTTTTTATGAAATAAGTTAAAAACACCGCATTTCTGAACTTATAAAAGAGAACGGAATGCATAAAGTCTGTGCTTGTCGCATTCCGTTTTTTTTGTTTATATTTATAGATATAAAATCTGAGAAAGTTTTTGTACTTGCTCATGGAAGTCTGGAAAAAACTGCAATTTTAACCAGGCAACTTTAAAAACGCGAAAGAAATATCTGCTTTAGAAAATAATTCTAGAACAGTTTCAAGGGGAACAAAGTGAACGCATTTATGAATAATATTGTGCCTACAGTAATCGAAAGAAGCGGAAACGGTGAAAGAGCTTACGACTTATATTCGCGCCTTTTAAAAGACAGAATTGTTTTTGTTGACGGCGAAATAAATGATGCCACAGCAGATTTAGTTGTAGCGCAGTTGCTTTTTCTTGAAAGTGAAAATCCTGACAAAGACATAAATATGTATATAAACAGTCCGGGAGGCTCAGTTACAGCCGGTCTTGCTATTTACGATACAATGCAATATGTAAAATGCGATATTCAAACAATCTGCATAGGACAGGCATGCAGTATGGCAGCTATCCTTCTTGCCGGTGGAACTCCAGGAAAGAGATATTCATTACCTTCAAGCACGGTTATGATTCATCAGCCAAGAGGCGGAGCAGAAGGTCAAGAAAGTGACATTGCAATTGTTGCAAAAGAAATTATCCGACTTAAAAAACTCAGCATAAGTTATCTTGCCGCTGCAACTGGAAAAACTGAAGAAATTCTTGCAAAAGATATGGAAAGAGATTTTTATATGTCTGCACAGGACGCACTCGATTACGGAATTATTGATCACATTATGTCGAGTGTAAAAAAGTCTCGAAAATAAAGATAAATTCAAGCATTCTGTTAAAAACTGATTTTTTACCAGACAACTAAAAAAATGCGATATTAGGGAGCCAAAATAATGCCACGTGTAGGACGTACAAATCAACCAGTTTGCGCCTTTTGCGGAAGACCAGCTGATGAAAAAAGAAGAGTTATCCGCTCGCCAAACGGAGATACCTGCATCTGCGAATACTGTATTGATGCTTGCCAAACAATTTTAAATGACGAAGTGCACAATCTTGCGCCTATTGATATGGACACAATTCCAACACCAAAGGAATTTAAGGAATATTTGGATCAATATGTTATTGGTCAGGATTATGCCAAAAAAGTACTTTCTGTTGCCGTTTACAATCATTACAAGCAGCTTTCAATTTCTAAGGAACAGCAGATTGCGTCAGAAATCAAAATTGAAAAGTCAAATATACTTCTTTTAGGTCCTACAGGAAGCGGTAAGACCCTTCTTGCAAAAACTTTGGCTGAAAAACTGAAGGTTCCTTTTGCAATTGCAGATGCAACTACCCTTACAGAAGCTGGATATGTTGGAGAAGACGTTGAAAATGTCCTTTTGAAGTTGATTAATGCAGCTGACGGTGATGTAGCAGCCGCAGAAAGAGGAATTATTTTCATTGATGAAATTGATAAAATTGGAAGAAAGAGCGAAAACACTTCGATTACTCGCGATGTTTCTGGCGAAGGCGTTCAGCAGGCACTTTTAAAGATTCTTGAAGGAACCCACGCTTCTGTTCCACCACAGGGCGGAAGAAAACATCCTAATCAGGAAATGATTGACATAGACACAACAAATATTCTGTTTATTTGCGGCGGTGCCTTTGTTGGACTCGATAAAATTATTGAACAGCGACTTTCTTCATCATCTATTGGATTTGGTGCTGAAGGAACAAAACGCACTGATGAAGAAAGAATGGAGCTTTTGAATCAGGTTACTTCTGACGACTTAGTAAAATTTGGTCTTATTCCAGAACTTATAGGTCGTCTTCCAATGACTTGTGCCTTAAAGGAACTTGACAAAAACGACCTTAAAACAATTCTTACTGAACCAAAAAATGCAATTACGAAGCAGTTTCAGGCAAGTTTTGCAATTGACGATGTGGATCTTTCGTTCTCACCTGACGCCATTGATGAAATTGCAGAAATCGCTATAAAAAACAAAACTGGAGCTCGCGGACTTAGAGCAATTGTAGAAAAAGTTCTTTTGGACTTAATGTTTGAAGTTCCAAGTGTAAAAGGAAAAAAGAAACTGGTTATTTCAAAAGACATTGTTGATCAAAAGTACGTTCCTGAAGCACAAACTCTTTTGATTGAACACACAGCTTAAAAAAAATCAGCGAATTAAAGCTAGAAAATAAAAAATCCGAATTCATCAAAAAATTTTGTTAGAATCCGGATTTTTTTTGTTTTTAAGGATTTTTAGTTTTGATTTTTAGACTTTAAAATTCCTTCAGCAATTTTTAAAACTGAAGAAACGGTTCTTTCCCAGGTAAATCTTTTTGTCCAGTCAATGCCGGCAAATTTTAATTCCTCGCGCAATTTTGAATCAAGAAGAATTTTTTCAATAGCATCTGCAATCTGAGAAGGTTCACTACTGCTGAAAAAAAGTGCATTTGAACCTGTAATTTCTTTTAGCGCACCGTTACTTGAGCAGGCAACCGGAAGTCCGCAAGCCATTGCTTCAAGAACAGGAAGCCCTACTCCTTCATTTACGGAAGGAAAAATACAAGCCGAAGCATTTTCATAAAGTTTCGCAAAGTCTTCATGCGGAAAATAGCCTGTAATGAAAATATCGCTACCATAATCTGAAGA
>CAZXCR010000195.1:0-4303 GCA_964639315.1 uncultured Treponema sp.
ATACCGTGGATACAAATTCTACGATTCTTTCTACGAAAATATTGCAGACACTTTAGACAAGCCAGTTGTTCTTACAGAAAGCGGTGCAGATGCCTTTAACGACATTCTTCATCAGGAAGATCAGGCTGCACAGATGACATATTTAAAAAGTCAGTGGCAGGAAATTTACGAGCAGTCTTACGGTAAGGGAAAAAGTCAGAATATGCTCGGCGGATTTGTGTTTGAATGGATTGATGAATGGTGGAAACGCTACCAGACAAAAAATGTAGACAAGCACGACGACGCTTCTTGGTCAAATGCTGGTTACGATATTGACTATGCAGAAGGCGTAAACAATATGAGCGAAGAGTGGTTTGGTCTTTGCGCTCAGAGTACAATCAAAAAGAACGGAATCAACGTAAGAATTCCTCGCGCTGCTTACTATATGCTTGGTGACGCATGGAAACTTTCACTTTACGATTCAACAAAAAATCAGGTTGCTTCAACTTTTGCTTCGTTAAATGACGCATACTATCTTGCGAAGGGAAATGAAAAATCAATCAAGCAGACTTTAACTGAAAATGAAAAAATCAGAATCAGTCAGGCTTCGGCAACAGTTCAGTCTACAACTCCGGTTTATGCAAATGGCGTTTTGGAATCTATAAAAAGCGGAAAACGCAACTGGATGGACGATCTTCGCTACAAAAACAGCGATGGCGACATTAACGAAACTACAGCAGTTGCAGAAGGAACTCTTGGAATTGAAGTAAATCCTCTTGAAAACTTGAGCGGCGAAATTGTACTTAAAGCTTGGACTGGCGAACCTTTTACTCGCTTAGGAGATCACTGGGCAAGTTACTACAAGGACACAGGAAATCTTTACGGAAACAACACTAGCGACGAAGACGAACTTCAGTACATTGACGTTTATTCAGCTTCGTTAAATTACAGTGCAAATTATTTTGATATTAACGGCTACTACCACACAGGACACGCAGGTTTTGAAGGTAAGGGCGACCCGTTCAATATTTCAAAAGAAGCTTTTGACATTATTGGCTACGACACTTACGGTTCAGACGCTCCAATCGCACTGGAATTTGTTGGAAAAAATATTTTAAGCGGACTTGAAGTAATTGGCGGACCGGAAATTTGGGGCGGTGCACTTCCTCAGATTCAGGCAAATTATTACAAATGGATTCCTTCAGTTTGGCTTTTAGACGGAATTGTTTTGAATGCAACAGGTTCTGCGGAATTTGGTTCATCAGAAAATATTAATATTGACCCTTACAACGGATACGGTTCTGGAGTAAAGGCTTCAATCTACGGCGAAACTTACATTATGCCTTGGTTCCAGTTAAAAGCTGGTGCAATGACTGCCGGAAGTGAAAAAATTGGTGCATATTACGTAAACAACAAAAAACAGATTGCCCAGGTTAATTTTGCAGATACTTTGGCGGGTCAAGTTCAGCTTGGAACAAATATGTTTGAACACGTTTACATCTACTCAAATGCAATTTATCGCGGAATTGTTGCTGATACAAATCCTGCTATGGTACGCGGAAGTTTCTTTACAGCAGATTCTGGAAGCGGTAACAGATTTGAAGTTCAGCTTGGTGCAGATGTAACTTACGGAAATTTGAGCTTTAAGCCGGTTGTTCGCGCAAGAACTCCACTTCAAAAGCCAATGGGACGTTCCCTCTTAGCAGGTTCACCATTTGTTGTAGGACTTGGAAACAGACAGGCAGTTGAAATTGAAGGCGTATTCACTTACGACCCAGAAGGCGGCACTTGGTTCCACGAATGGAACAGTGATGATATTGAAGGCGCACCTTATGCCTTTAGCGTTACAGGACTTTATCAGCTTTATGCCGGAAAAACAGACAACTTAGTTTACAAAAGCGATTCAAAACAGACGGTTACAAGAAACGACGGAACTTCTGTTACAGATTACGTTTGGTACGAAGGCGGTGCTTTAGGTTACCAAACAAACTTGTGGCAGATTGGCGGAAGAGTTGTAACAAATCTTTATCCTGGATTAAGAGTGATTGGAACTGCAAACGTAGGAAGATTCTGTGCTTCTACAGGAGCTTGGGAAGCTGCCGGAACACAGGAATACGTAACTTTTGCTAATGCAGGCGTTTCTGCACGCTACAGCCACTTTATTGGAAGTTTTGACTGCACGATTGGCGGTTGGGGAGCAGAAAGCTGGTGGAGAGACTTTAACCAGACCTTCCCATTCCAGTACACCCTTGATGTAGCGTATGCCTTTAGCGAAAATCCTTCGTTCTTAGACACTGCAAACCGCGTAGGATTAAAACTTACTGGCAAAGTATTTGGCGAAGACAGTGCAGATGCTTACAACGCACTTCCTGCAGGTGCAAGTATTGACGGCGCTCACTACTTTGAACTTACAACATATTTCAGCATAGGACTTTAAACTGATTTTTCCGGGCTCGACCCGGAATCTGTAGCAGAGAAGATTAACTTTTTATTTTTAGTAGGAAGGAGAACTTATGAAAAAACTAAAATTTTTAACAGCAGCACTGGCACTTTCTTCATTCTGTGTTTTTAACGGATGCTGCTTTTTACCAGAAAAGGACGAAAAATTGGATTTATCAAATATGAAACTTGTGTGGTCAGATGAATTTGACGCTGGCTCATTAGACACAAGCGTGTGGACAAAAGAAATCTGGAAATCAGGAAACGTAAATAACGAAGTTCAGGCTTATGTAGATTCTACAGATAACCTTCAGGTTGGTACCGAAATTGAAGATGACAGCGGAAAACTTTCTACAGACGGAAGCACATTAAAAATCATTGCAACTTCTTCAAACGGTTCAACTTGGGATTCTACAAGAATTAAAACTGCCGGTAAGGTAAGCGCAAAATACGGTTACATTGAAGCTCGCTTAAAAATGCCAATCGCTTATAATGCTTCTGGAGAAGTAATTGATAACACTGGTGTTTGGCCTGCATTCTGGATGATGCCAGAAGAAACAGTTGACGAAAACGGCGACTCTACAGGCGGTGGAGTTTACGGCGTGTGGCCACGTTCTGGCGAAATTGACATTATGGAATATTCTCCGGGAACTACCGGTCAGAAAACTTACTGCACACTTCACCACGCAAGTTCAAAAACTGATGCCACAGACACTTATCCATCGCTTGGTGGAATCACCTTTGACAACCCTTACGAATGGCACACTTACGGCATTATGTGGACAAGCGGAACTCTTGAAGCTTTTTATGACGGACAGTCGCTTGGCGCAGTTTACGCAAATCCGGGAAACAACTGGGCAAAATATCCATATGATCAGAATTTCTACGTTATCCTGAATCTTGCAATGGGCGGAAACTTAGGCGGAAGCATAAATGAAGATATGCGCAAGGCAGTTTACGAAATTGACTACGTGCGCATTTACCAGGACAAAAACGATGCCGAACAAACAATTACGGTAGAGTAAACAGGAGAAAGTTGAATATGAAAAAACTGACAAAAATATTTAGCACATTAGCCCTTGCCCTAACAGCATTAGCATTTACTTCCTGTGCAGACGCAATCGTAAACGACGGAAGCGAGGTGCGGAGTTATGTAAATTCAGGAAGCGGAAGCGGTGGAAGTGGTAACTGGTGCCTGTGTAAAAATTCTGCTTATGAAATTTTTGATATTCAGGTTTGGGCTGACGGTGCCGGAACATTTACATATTTGAATTCCGGAGATTACGGACGCTTTTCTATAACTGATGTAGGCGGCGGCTGGATTGGCGGCGGTTTAGTTTCATCTGAATCAGGAAAAAATTTTGATTTTTCTTCTGTAAAGACAATGACTTTTAAAATCCGCGGAAGCATAGATCCTCTTTCACTTTATATAGGAGTTCAGGGCAGCGGAGAAAATGAACTTTATCCTTCAAAAGCATCATTAAAATCTGTGGCGTCTGTAAATTCTTTAAGCGAAAGCGACTGGACAGAAGTAAGCATTGATGTTTCAGAGGCTGCTTCTGGTTCGATTATAAACGCTTTCTGCATTATAGGAGCTGGTGACTGGGGAAAGGCTATTTCGGCAGGAAACTGGTTTGACATAAAAGATTTAGATTACCTTGATTCTTCCGGAAGCAGTGTAATTTTAACCTTAAAATAAAATAATCCCGCGAGTTTTGTTCCAAAACTCGCTAAGCAACCGTAAGGTTGCGACTCATCCCGAATTAGTTTCGGGATCTGTACGTAAAGAAAATAACTTCTTATCAAACAGATTCCGAACTGAATTTGGAATGACTCGCAGGCTTCGCCTGCTTTACGAGTTTTCTTGCGAAAATTCGCGCGTAGA
>CAZXCR010000196.1:0-4292 GCA_964639315.1 uncultured Treponema sp.
TTCAAAGCCAAATTCAATTCCCCTTTGTGCAAGAGCCACCTTTCGTTTTTCTACAATTTCTTTAAGTATGTCTTTTGGCATAAATTTTTCCTTTTTTTTTTGTTTCTGGAGCAAATTTTTTTGTTTTATAGCGTCGCGTGTATTGCAGAGAATATTTTCTTAGCAAAGAAAAGTTGCAGGTCGGAAGAAAATATTTTGTTAGTAACCGCGCGAATTCTGCGCCGCAAATTCCGTACAAGTTCCCGTCCTTTCGTGGCTCCGCTATCGCTCCGTTGCTACGCAATGGCTTCGCCACCACTACAGCCCGGGCTAGGATTTGCTACAAGTACGCGATTTTTATCCCTGCGATTTAGAAACGTCTCTTATCTGATTAATTTTTTCAAGCACCTTTCCGTCATCTAGTGCAGAAAGTGCCATTTTGTAGCCTTCTTTTAACGTTCGGGTTTTTCCGCACAAATATAAAATTGCTGCCGTGTTCAGTCCAACTGCATAACGCAAAGTTTTTCTTCCCTTGCCATTTACAAGTTCCATTGCAAGTTTCCTGTTATCTTCTGCACTTCCTCCGCAAAGTTCAGCTTCGTCCGCATCAAAAATTCCAAAATTTTTTGGATTTATAACGTACTCGTATTCGCGGCCGGTTTCGTCAATTTGGTAAACATTTGTTTTTGCACAGGGCGAAATTTCATCGTAACCGTCTTCTGAGTTAACCACCATCACTCTTTTTGCCCCAAGCGATTTTGCAGCGCGAGCGTAAGTTTTTAAAAGTGACTTTGTGTAAACTCCAAGAACTTCGTATTCTGGCTCGCAAGGATTTAAAAGCGGTCCCAAAATATTCATAATCGTTTTTATTCCAAGTGCCTTTCTAACTGGAGCAGCAAATCTCATTGCTGGATGATAGACTGGTGCCATTAAAAAAGCAAAGCCGGTTTTCTTTGCAAGTTCGGCGGTTTGTTGCGGAGTAGCCATAATGTTCACTCCAAGTCCTTCAATAAAATCTGCCGCCCCGGATTTTGAAGAAACTGCACGATTTCCGTGTTTTATAACGCTTTGTCCGCAACTTGCAGCAACAATTGCCGAAAGTGACGAAATATTAAAACTTCCCTTACAGTCGCCGCCGGTTCCTACAATTTCAGCAACGCCCTTCCCTGAATACGGAAATGGAGTTTTGATTTTTAAAAGTGCCTTTGCGCAACCGGTAATTTCACTTGGGGCAACGCCCTTTGCCTGAAGCGCCACAAGAATTGCTGCCATAATTCTTTCGTCCATTGTTCCGTCGGCAACATTGTCCATAAAAGCTTCCGCCTGTTCTTCGCTTAAATCTTTTTTGTCTATAAGCTGATTTAAAATCGCACTGTGATTCAAATTTTCCCGTCTGTAATTTAAAAATGCCTTAATAATCCTGTCGCCCATTTCGCTGGCAATGCTTTCTGGGTGAAACTGTACTCCTTCAATTACAAAATTTTTGTGCCTTATTCCCATAATGTCGCCGTCTTTTGCCCTGCAGCTAACTTCAAATTCTTGCGGCAAAGTACTTTCATCAACTACAAGCGAATGATAGCGCGTATATTTTCCAGTCTTTCCAATCATTCTAAAAAGACCCTTTCCGTCAGTTTGCATTTCTTCAACAATTCCGTGCCGAATGTTTTTTGCCTGAACAATTTTTGCCCCAAACGCAGCAGCAATCGCCTGGTGTCCAAGACAAATTCCTAAAATCGGAATTTTTCCTGCAAAATATTTTATTGCTTCGATTGAAATTCCCGCTTCTTCTGGAGTTCCAGGTCCTGGTCCCACAACAAGATGCGTTGGCTTTTCTTTTTCTATGTCCTGAACTGAACATTCTTCTGCTCTAAAAACCATAACCTTTGTTTCAGAAACTTTTTCGAGCAACTGAACAATGTTGAAACTAAAACTGTCTTTATTGTCTATAAATGCAATCATAATTTTTCTCCTTGAATTTTCTTGTGCCAGATACACTTTTTTTCACATACACTTTTTTTTCACATACACTTTTTTTTCAGACACCCTTTTCTAAAACGGCCCTTAGCGCACCAAGTTTTTCGTTGGTTTCTTCCCATTCCCGATCAGCATTTGAATCGTAAACAATTCCGCCGCCTGCCTGGAGCGTCCAAACTTTGTCTTGTTTTAGAGCGCATCGAATCGCAATGCAAAAATCTAAATCTCCGTTTGACTGAATATATCCAACTGCGCCTGCGTAAAATCTGCGGGAAGTTTTTTCAATCCGGCTTAAAATTTGAATTGCACTGATTTTTGGAGCGCCGCTTACTGTTCCCGCCGGGAATGCCGAACGCAACACCTGAATTGGCTTGTACTTTGGATCTACTTTTGCCTGCACGTCAGAAACAATGTGCATTACGTGACTAAAATATTCCACGTCCATAAAGCGCACCACTTCAACACTGCCATTCTGCGCAATTCTTCCCAAATCATTTCGCGCAAGGTCCACAAGCATAAGATGTTCAGCTTTTTCTTTTTCGTTACTAAGAAGTTCATTTTTTAAGATTTCATCTTCTTTTGCATTTTTACCGCGTCTTCTTGTTCCAGCAATTGGGCGGATTGAAGCAATTCCATCTCGTACTCTAACAAGACTTTCCGGACTTGATCCAATCAACTGCCGGTCACCAAAATCAATGTAAAGAAGATAAGGACTTGGATTTATACTGCGGAGTCTTCTGTAAATTTCGAGTGCCGAATTAGAACATTCAAGCTGAAGTCTGCGGGACGGAACTGCCTGTAAAAGATTGCCGGCAATAATTTCTTTTTTTATCAGTTCGACTTTTTCTTTGTACTCTTTTTCACTTTGCTCAAGATTTGTAATTGTTTTTACAGTTTCATTTTCTTCGGTTTTATCAAGATAACTAAAATCCATATCATTAAGACGTTTTTTTAGCCGATTTACCGCTTCCACTAAATCAATTTGATGCTCGTTGTAATTGAGCGCAAAAATATGAAGTTTTTCTGTAAAGTGATCAAAAATTATGTAAATGTGACCCGCAATAAATTCACTTTCTGGAATGTGCAGTTCATCAGTTTGCGGTGCCATTGTGATTGTGTCGCATCTTGCACAAAATTCGTAACTTAAGTAGCCGAGTCCGCTGGCAGGAACTGGAATTGAATTTGTTGAAGAAGTGCCGTCCTCGTTATTTACAACTGAAAGGTCATTTTGCTGAGCCACGTAAAGAAGCGCGTCCAAAATATCCGGCGTGTGCAGAACGCGACTTCCCGGAGCAATTGTTTCGCCAGTGGTATTTTTGCCGTTGTAAGGCAGCCGCCGTCCGTCAATTAAAAATGCAACTCCATTTTCGTCCTGAACAATATGAAAAGCTTCTTCCAGCATTAAAATTGAATAGCGTTCCTTTCCGCGTGCAAAACTTGCGCTTTCAAGAATTGCCTTTGCCCCAATTTTTCTTGCCAAAGAAAACGGCGTGTAGCGATCGCAGGGAATTGAAAAATATAAAGAATCTGTTCTTGCTGACATTTTTTTTGCTCCTAGAAATGTGATTTAGGTTTTGTTACTATTAATAGTAACATCTTAGTATGTTTCTGTCAATAGTAACATTGCGGAAATTTTTTGTTGAGAGGGGATTTTTTGGTTAAGTGAGAATTTTTTGATTGAGATGAAATTCTTTTGTTAACTGGGGAGTTTTTTGTAAGTTTAATTTATTTGGAGCGAATTTGCCGCAACCTTACGGTTACGTATGCCCACATTCGTTAGCAACACGAGTTTCGGCAAGCGAAACTCGTAGAATTGCTTTGATAAGAAATAGATTTGTGCTTAACAAAAAGAATTTTTCTGGTAGCTGCCCACGCCGGGCTAGGCTTTACTACAAGAACGGAAGTTTCATCAGAGGATATTTTGTTTAGTTAAGAAATGTTTTTTTGTTGAGAAGAAATTTTTTTGGTAAACAGCGCGCGCGTAATGTCGCAGATGTTTTCTTAGCAAAGAAAAATTTCAGTCCGGAAGAAAATATTCTGTTAGGTCGAATTTCGAGTTTTGTAATTAATCATCCTAAGCGCCGATTGAGCTTGTCGAAATCAAGCGACTATTGCTGATAAAATTTTCTGTTAATAAAAAATCTATTTCTTAACAAAAAAACTTAGCCAAGCCTAGCCCCGATAGTTGAGTAAAATGCTTTCAGCATTTTACTCGTCGAGTTTTCTTCGAAAACTCGCGGTCTTCTTGATAAGAATTGTTTTCTTAACGCCTAAAATGTAACTTAGAAAACACAATAGCATGTTCAAAACTGTAGGTTTTGAATGAAACCGCGGAAAGT
>CAZXCR010000197.1:0-1151 GCA_964639315.1 uncultured Treponema sp.
TATTCTGATATTTTACTTCGAGATTCCAAGCGCCAGAAGAAAGATCCTCTGCAAAAAATTCAATTTCATTTTTTACTTCGTTGAGTTCAGAATTTTCTGGATATGCTGAAATTGAAAGTGGCTTTGCGCTAACAAGAATTTTTTCTGCCGGAGATTTTTGTGTTGCAGCATTTTGATCCCGCGGATTTTTTTTGCTGAATTCTTCGCTTTCTGCGGCACGGTCGTTGTACCACTGATAAAAAGTGCGTAGGACAATTTGCGGAATAAAGTTCTGTTCGTTTTCATTTGCTGCGGACGAAGAAAAATATCCTGTGTCAAAAACAATGTAGCGGTTTTTATTCTGCCAGATTCCAGAAAGAAGTGGCGGCACCAAAGTTTCTGTGCTTTTGGAATTTTCTGTAAAACTAGTGGAGTTTAGATTTTGACTTTCTTTTTCCTGACAAAACGCCGTAAATGCAAAGAAGACTGCAAAGAAAAGAGAAAATTTTTTTTTCAGATTTTTTTTCATCAGAATAATTATCGGCAGAAAGGGAAAATTTTGCGTAGAATCTGCTAAAAATCAGCGTTTTACAAACTGAATATAGTCAAGATTCATTCCGGTTCCGCCAAGTTTTTTTTGCGAATTTGCCTGCACTGTAATCAAAAGAGTGCGCGGTTCGTCGAGGGTAAAATAAATAGGCGTTCTTGTAGTAAGTTCCCAGTCTCCGAGCGGCGGATTGCTTGGGTAAACTCTGTAAGGCATTTCGTCAATGTAAACGTAAAATGCTGAATGTTCTGTGTCGTAGGCTTTTTCACTTACAAGACATTCGTAAGTTCCTTCTGAAAAGCGAATTTTTACCTGGGCAGTTGAGCTTTCGTCAAGAAGTCTTGTGCAGTAGTTTCCACTTGCGCTTTCGTCAAGCATTACAAGAAAATTGTGCAGGTACATTCCTTCAAATTCGTATTTGATTCCCGGATCAACGTAGGAAATTACAGGAAGTTCTGTTAGAAGGGGAGGAACTGGATATTCCAACTGAACTGATTGCGTATTTTTTGAAGAAACGCACGAAAAAAAACTTGCACATAAAAAAAGAACAGTCCAGAACAAAAATATATTTTTTGTTTTCATTTTGTTTCCTCCAGAAAACAGTCGCCCAATACGGATTTTTTAG
>CAZXCR010000197.1:1251-4291 GCA_964639315.1 uncultured Treponema sp.
GTTAAGAAGAAATTTTTTCTGCAAGTACGCACTACGCGCGTGGGTAAGAGGGCATCTTTTTTCGCAGGAAAATTTATTTGTTAAGAAGGAATTTTGCTACAAGTACAGCGCGCGCTTTTGTCGCGCGTGGTTACCAGGAGACTTTTTTTTTTGAAAAAATTTGTTTGTTAAGAAGAAATTTTTTCTGCAAGTACGCACTACGCGCGTGGGTAAGAGGACATTTTCTTTTCACAGAAAAATTTATTTGTTAAGAAGAAATTTTGCTGCAAGAACAACGCGCGCTGGTTACTCGCAGATTTTTATTGCTAAGAAAAAAATTTTTTGTTAACTGAAAATTTCGTTGGTAGCGCGCGCGTGTAATGTCGAAGACTTTTTGTGAACTAGGAAATTTTTTAGTTAAAAAATAGATTTTTTCTTAACATACAAGCCAAGCCTAGCCCGGATTGGAGCGGTGGCGAAAGCCATTGCGTAGCAACGGAGCGATTAGCGTAGCCGCGCAAAGCCGGTTTCCTAATAAAATTTACTGCCGAGCGCAGAGCGCGACTAGAAAAAAATTTGTGGCAGGAAAAAATGTTCGCTCCAGGTAAATAAAAATTACAAAAAAAAACGAATTTTGCCCTAAAAAAAACTAAAGTTTTGGGACGCGCGGTTTTGCAAAGTTTTTGAGCATATTTTGAAGCAGTTCGTGCGCGTCTTCGGCTGCAAGTTCTTTTGATGGCTCAGAATATTTTACCAGATGAGGCGGAATTTCGTCTAAAAATCGGCTTGGCTCACATTCATTTGAAGAATTCATTTTGCGCCTTGTTTTACATGCTGAAATAAAAAGTCTTTTTTGCGCCCTTGTTACTGCAACGTAAAAAAGTCGTCTTTCTTCTTCAATGGCATTGTCTCCGCCTTCTTCAACGGCTCTTGCGTGCGGCATAAGTCCTTCTTCGGCACCGGCAATAAAAACTACCGGAAATTCCAGACCCTTGCTTGCGTGAACGGTCATTAAATTAACCTTTCCTTTGTTTCCTTCTTCGTCGTCTAAATCTCGCGAAAGAAGCGTAATTCTGTTCAGGTAGGCATAAAGACTTGTGTCGTCGTACTGCGGATTATTTTCCCACTGTTCCATACTTTTTATAAGACTTTCAATATTCCGCATTTTAAATCGTGCTGCTTTTTCACTTTTAGGATTTTCTGCAATCAAAAAGTCATAGTAATGAATGTCTTCAACCATTGTGCGCACTTTTTTACTTAAGCCTTTTCCGCTTAGCATAGATTTGCAGTTTTCAATCAGCGAAACAAATTCACTTAAATCAGCGCGGGTTTTTTCGCTTACAGGGCATTCTTTTTCTGAACTTTCGAGTATGGCTTTTATTGCGTCCCAAAGCGAATATTCCATTGTTTTTGCAACGTCGCTTACTGCCTGAATTGTGCTGCGTCCAATTCCGCGTCGTGGAGTATTTATAATGCGCAGAAGATTTATGTCGTCGTCGTGATTTGAAATAACGCGCAAATAGCTGATGATGTCTTTGATTTCTTTTCTTTCAAAAAAACTTGTTCCGCCGCTCATTGTGTACGGAATGTTGTTTTCCAAAAATGCTTCTTCAATAGCGCGGCTCTGCGTGTTTGCCCGCATCAAAACTCCAAATTCATCATAATTGCGCTTTTCTTCCGTGCAAATTCTTAAAATTCCTTCAGCAATATAGTCCGCTTCGGCAGCTTCATTTTCTGGCATATAAATTTCAATCGGTTTACCTTCACCGTTGCCGCTCCAAAGTTCCTTGTCTTTACGGTTTGTATTGTTTTTTATTACGCCGTTTGCTGCTGCAAGAATTGTTCCCGTAGAGCGATAATTCTGTTCAAGACGGATTTCCTGCACATTAGGAAAGTCTTTTTCAAAATTCTCAATATTTTCAAAATCAGCACCGCGCCAACTGTAAATGCTCTGGTCATCGTCTCCAACAATAGCAACGTTTTTGTCAGCAAGCAATTTCATAAACTCATACTGCTGATGACTTGTGTCCTGAAACTCGTCAACCATTATGTACTTGTAGTGTTCTCTGTATTTGGCAAGAATATCCGGATTTTCCCTAAAAAGTTTGATTGGAAGCGTAATTAAATCATCAAAATCTACTGCGTTGTAAAGTTTAAGTCCGCTCTGGTAACCTTCGTAAAGTTCCCGGTACATATCTTTTCCAGAAGTCCAGTCTTTTCTTCCGGTTTTAATGTCGCTAAAAAGTTGACCAATTGCGTACAAATCCATTGCATCTGCAGAATAGCGAAGTTCCGCTCCAGTTTCCTTGATGAGTGCCTTTCGGTCAGTTTCGTCGTAAATGCTGAAATTCTGCCTGTAGCCAAGCCGCTCTATTTCCTGCCGCAAAATCCGCACACCAAAAGCGTGAAAAGTGCTTACCGTAAGATTCTGAAGTTTTTTGCCCGTAAGCGACTTTATGCGCTCTTCCATTTCCTTAGCGGCTTTATTTGTAAAAGTAAGGGCCAGAATTTGACTTTGGGGAATGCCCTTTTCAAGCATATTTGCAATTCTGTAGGTAATAACGCGGGTTTTTCCACTGCCAGCGCCTGCAATAATTAAAATTGCTCCGTCAATCGTGGTTACAGCGCGGTACTGCTCGGGATTCAATTCATTTTTCAATTCGTCTTCAAGCATAAGTTTAAGCATTTTAGTTTTCGCGCCGGTGATTTTCAATAGAATTTAAGTTTTTTTGATTTTTTTTGCTTACTTGGAGCGAATTTGCCTTACTCAAGATAAATCTCGTTCTCGCGCACTGTGTGCGCTCGGGTACTGAATTTTATTAGGAAACCGGCTTTTCGCGGTTTCATTCAAAACCTTCGTTTTTGAACGCTTCGCGCCGCTACAATCCGGGCTAGGCTTGGCTTGTGCGTTGGTGGTTGAGCCTGTCAAAACCACCATTTGTAATTAAATCGCTTGATTTCGACAGGCTCACTCGGCTCTTAGATGATTAACTGCAAAACTTTAAATCCGCCATCTCATCACCCCTGCATCTTCATCTTACCGAAATTTTGCCTACTTAAA
>CAZXCR010000198.1:0-4278 GCA_964639315.1 uncultured Treponema sp.
CGGCGAAGCCGTTCAAAACCGCAGGTTTTGAATGACAACCCTGAACAGCGGGTTTACTAAAAAAATTTGCCGCCGAGCGCACACTGTGCGCGAGAAAAGAAATTTATTTGTTGTGACAAATTCTGCTCCATAAAAAAAATCAAAATAGTCTGCCTGTTAATTGGAATTTTTTCTTTAAAAAAGTAAAATCTCCTGTACTTTATGGGGAAAAAATGAACGAGAAAAATTTTTTTGGCGGCGACAAAATTGTTATTCAGGGCGCTCGTGAACATAACTTAAAAAACATTAACGTTTCTTTACCGCGCAATAAACTTGTGGTAATTTCGGGGCTGAGCGGTAGCGGTAAATCTTCGCTTGCGTTCGACACTCTTTTTGCGGAAGGTCAGCGGCGCTACATGGAAAGTCTTTCTTCGTACGCGCGTCAGTTTTTGGGTCGTATGGACAAGCCTGACGTGGACTTGATTACGGGGCTTTCTCCTGCAATTTCTATTGAACAGAAAACTACTCACAAAAATCCCCGCTCTACTGTGGGAACCGTTACTGAAATTTACGATTATTACAGACTGCTTTTTGCTAGAATTGGTAAGGCGCACTGCCCAAACTGCGGTCGCGAAATTAAGGAACAGTCCGTAGACCAGATTTTGGATTCAGTTTTAAGCTGGAAAAACGGAACTAAACTTACGATTCTTTCTCCTGTAATCCGCGGAAAAAAAGGCGAACATCAGAAAATACTTGACGATGCAAAGGCTGCTGGTTTTGTGCGCGCTAGAATTGACGGACTTATGGTGAATCTCGAAGATTCCATCAAACTTGACAAGCAGAAAAAGCACACGATTGAAATTGTAATTGACCGCATTGTGTTAAAAGATGACGTAAGACAGCGGCTTGCTGATTCTGTGGAAACTGCCTTAAAAAGTTCCAACGGAATTCTTGTGGTTTTGCGCCGGGTTTACAAGGAAGATGACGCTTACGCTGAAGTTACTGCAAGTCTTTCACGAGCCGGAAAAAATTATGATGCTACTGCGGACTTTATTGAAGAAGAAGTGTTTTTTTCTCAGAAGAATGCCTGCCCCGACTGCGGAATTTCAATTCCAGAACTTCAGCCGCGTCTTTTTTCTTTTAACAATCCGTTTGGTGCTTGCCCTGAATGTTCTGGTCTTGGCGAAAAGATGGAATTTGACGAAAAACTGATTGTTCCTGACGAGAATCTTTCGTTCAATCAGGGGGGAATCGCTTTTTACAATCCTGAATCTGAGTGGAATCATTCAATGTTTAAAGCTGTTTCTGATGCAGCTGGATTTTCTCTTGATACTCCGCTTAAAGATTTGACCGAAGCGCAAAAAAAATATTTGTGGTACGGCGATGAATCAAAAATTCTTGAGTGGACTTACAAAAAACAGAGCGGTGAAGGTTACAGTGAATACAAAAGAGCCTGGAATGGAATTTTCAGCGATATGCACCGTCGCTACGTAGAAGCTTGGGGAGATGCCCAGCGCACTCGTATTGAAGAAAAATTTATGTCCCACAGTGTGTGCAAGGCTTGCGGGGGTAAAAGACTTCGTGCTGAAGCTTTGGGAGTAACGGTTGGTTCAAAAAATATTTGGGAGTTGTGCGAACTTTCTGTTCTTGAAACAATTGATTTTTTTGAAAAACTGCAACTTTCTGAAACCGAAGAAAAAATTTCAGCTCAGATTTTAAAGGAAATTAAGGCAAGACTTTCTTTTTTAAAGAACGTGGGGCTTGAATACCTTACGCTTGAGCGTTCTGCTGCAACTTTGAGCGGCGGTGAGGCACAGCGAATCAGGCTTTCAACTCAGATTGGTAGCGGTTTGACCGGCGTTATGTACATTCTGGACGAACCTTCAATCGGACTTCACCAGAGAGACAACGAGCGGCTTATAAAATCTCTTGAGTACCTTCGCGATCTTGGAAACACAGTGATTGTGGTTGAACACGATGAGCAAACTCTTTTAACTGCGGATTATCTGATTGATATAGGACCTGGTGCTGGAGTTCACGGCGGTAAGGTTATGGCAAGCGGAACTCCACAAGAAGTAATGCAGGTAAAGGAAAGTCTTACAGGTCAGTATCTTGCAGGAAAAATCCGTATGAAAATTCCTAGTGAGCGCAGAAAGGGCAACGGCAAATTCATTCATCTTGAAGGCGTGAACGAGCATAACTTAAAAAATGTGAAGGTTGATATTCCGCTGGGCGTTTTTACGTGCATTACAGGCGTTTCGGGTAGCGGAAAATCTACGCTGATGAATGATGTTTTTTATCCTGCAGCAAGCAATGCCGTTATGAAAACTGACTATCCGTGTGGTGCTTTTAAATCCATCAGCGGACTTGAAAATATCGACAAGGTTATAAATATTGACCAAAGCCCAATCGGTCGCACTCCGCGGAGCAATCCGGTTACTTACATTGGCGTTTTTGATAAAATTAGGGAACTTTTTGCTTCACTTCCAGAATCTAAGGCGCGTGGCTACAAAAGCGGACGTTTTTCTTTTAACGTAAAGGGCGGTCGCTGCGAAAACTGTCAGGGAGCCGGAACAATTACAATCGAAATGAATTTTCTGCCTGATGTTTTCATTCAGTGCGATGTTTGCCACGGAAAACGCTTTAATCAGGAAACGCTTGATGTTCTTTACAAGGGCAAATCAATCAACGACGTTTTAAATATGACGATTGAAGATGCCGCAGAATTTTTTGCAGGAATTCCGCACATTGCCCGCAAACTTGAAACTTTAAAAGACGTAGGCTTGGGCTACATTCAGCTTGGTCAGAATGCGCTAACTCTTTCGGGCGGTGAAGCACAGCGAGTCAAACTTGCAGCAGAACTTTCGCGTCCTTCTACAGGAAAAACTCTTTACATTCTTGATGAACCTACTACGGGGCTTCATTTTGTTGATATAAAGCAGCTGATGTCAGTAATTCAAAAACTTGTGGACAAAGGAAATACTGTGGTAATGATTGAGCATAATCTTGACGTAATTTGCCAGGCAGATCACATTATTGATTTGGGACCTGAAGGCGGTTATAATGGCGGAAAGATTATTGCTGTTGGAACTCCCGAAGAACTTGCACAAGTAAAAAACAGTTATACCGGACAGTTTGTAAAAGAACTTTTGGAACGAGAAAAACAGCGGGATGCTGAAAATTCATAGTTTTACGGCGTTTTTTTACCTTGATTTTTTTGATTTTAGGACAAAATGACTAGATTTCATCTAAAAAAGATTATATTTCTTTTTCTTGCTCTCATAAATTTTTCAGGACTTTTTGCTGAAACTTCTCTTACTACAATAAAAATAATCAGCGCAGAAAATACTGAATACAAAAAAAATGAGCAGGGAGATGATGAAATTGTTTTAAAAGGCGCAGTCTCTCTTTCAGTTTCAAAGGATTCTGTTACAACCACAATTTCTGCTGACTACGTAACTTACAATCGCGCCACAGATATGCTCTATGCAAACGGAAATATTACGCTTTCGCAAACAGGATCAAGTGCTGGCGAACAGAATATCAGCGCAAATACCTTGCTTTTTAACACAAGTACGCTGGAAGGTATTTTTGACGGTGGTAAGGTTATTCAAACTCAGAGTGATGCAATAAATCTTCCGTCCGGGTCAACTTTGATTGTAGCAAGCGATATTTTTGGCAGGGATTCATCTGGAACAATCGATTTTAAAAATGCTGAACTTACCTTCTGCGACAACGAAAATCCGCACTGGAAAATTTGGGCATCAAACATTTGGCTTTTGCCGGGCGGAGAATTTGCTTTTTTCAATGCCATTTTAACAATCGGATCACTGCCGCTGCTTTATTTGCCGGCATTTTATTATCCAAAAGATGAACTTATTTTTAATCCGGCATTCGGCTACCACGAGCGCAAGGGCTATTATTTTCAGACTACAACTTATCTTTACGGACGCAAGCCGCTGAACACAGAATCTTCTTCTGATGACGATGACATTACTGCCGGACTTTTTAACTTTATGAAGTCAACAACGCTAAAAGATCAGGTTAGAGAAGGTCTTGTACTCCACAATCTTGACACTGACTACACTGGCGACACTACAAATTATTTTAAAATCGAAGGGGACTATTATTCAAATCTGGGAATAAAAATTGGTGCTGACGGAGTTTTTAAACCAAAAAAATACATTTCAAATATCAGCGGAAATTTGGATTTAGGCTTTTCAAATACGATTTTTGAAAATTCTTCACAGTATCTGCCTTATTCGCCAAGTGGAAAAATTTATCAAGATTCGTCTAATT
>CAZXCR010000199.1:0-4199 GCA_964639315.1 uncultured Treponema sp.
CAAATCAGTTTTATGCAGAAAGAATTTTAAAGGTAGGAAATTTTATGGCACAAGACAAGGAATTGACTAGAATTGAAAGGGAACTTGTACTTCAGTATCTTAGGGACGACAATGTTCCTTTGACAGTTACTCTCGAAGAAAAGCCGTTGCAGAGCGAAAAAAATCTTACAGAAAACAAAGTTGATATTGCCGCTGATGAAAAAATTCCTTTAAGCGCTGTTTTTCCGGTTGCTATTCCTTCCAAGCAGATTGAAGTTCTTAAGCAGGGAATTATTCTGTTAAAAAATCAGGAACGTTCCGTAGAGCCTTTTTTAGGAAAAATTGTAAGAATTCAGTTTTATTTGAATCGGTTGGGGCTTTATTTTATAAGCACTATGCAGCGCTGTTCAAAAGGACTGGCAATTGTTGTTCCTTCGCAAATTTTCCGTGTACCCGACACTGTTGAAAAGCGAGATTTTGATTTTTTTGCTGAACTTTCGTTTAAAAGTGATGACGGAAATTCTGTTGTTTACGACTGTATTCCTGCAAAAAATTACGCTCTGTTTTTTAAGCCAAAGTGGTCTGACATTGAAGAATCAAATCAGCATAATGCAAAAGCTCTTCTTGAAAAATTTATTGATGATTTGAAGTCTGGAAAATCAAATCCTGCAGGAAACGGAGTGCAACTTTTGAGTATTGTGCGTTTTCTTACGGAAAAAAAAGAACTTATTGCAGAAAGTGTTGAAGGAAGAGCGAAACCTTTTGAAATAATTTATGTTGATGACAAAAGAATCGTGCTTGCTTCAAATGATATTTCTGCTAGCGACAGGGCAGGCAACTTTCATCAGGATGCGCAGTTTGAACTTTGTATGTCTTTTAGCGTGAATAAAAATAAACTCTTAAAGCGCAAAATTTTTGTGGAAAGCAAAGTTGAAAATGTTTACAAATTGTCTTCTGATTCAAATTCAGAATGTTTTAGCTTAAGATACGAAAATTTAAAAGAAGAAGATTTAAGGTTTATTTATGAAAGAATAAATGGAAAATCTTTTTTGTAAAGATTCTCTAAAATAACACCGCGTTTTGTAAAGGGCGTTTCGTAAAAAGTGATTTTGTAGGGCAAGTTTCGAGTTTGTACAAGCTTTATTGTAGCCATTTACTGCTAAATTATTCAGTTAAGAAACTGATTTTTTTTAACAAAAAATTCTTTCAGTAACAGGCTCAGTCGGCGCTTAGGTGATTAACTGCAAAATTCGAATTTTGACTTTGTAAAAGTTTCCCAAAATAACGGCGTGTCTTGTAAAAGGCGTTTTTCCTAAAATTTAAGAATTTTTATTTTCTTCCGTAAGCTCAGTTTCGCTATTTTGCATAAAATTTTCTTCCGTCTGGCTTGCTTTAGATTTATCTTTTTTCTTAAAGAATTTGACCTTAGATTTTTTTGTTTCCGAATTGTTGCCTAAAAGAATTGCGACTGGCTTTAAAAACTCAATGTTTTCGCAGATGATTTTTATAATAACCATCATCGGAACTGAAAGAATTGCTCCTATAAATCCCCACATCCACATCCAAACAGAAAGACTTACAAGAATAACAAATGGCGAAATTCCCAAGTCTGTTCCTTCCCAGCGAGGCTCCACAACATTTCCTAAAATCATATCTATTGCAAGAACTGCAACTGCAATAAAAATCGTGTAGCCCCAGTTTGGATAAAATTGTATAAGGGCAAAAAGTGTGGTTACGCACCAAGAAGCAATCGAGCCAAAGTTTGGAATAAAATTCAGAATAAAAGCAAGAAATCCCCACACAATAGGGAAGTCCATTTTTATAGCAAAGCAGCTTAATCCTACAAGAATGCCTGTTAAAAGGGAAATCATAAATTTTATGGAAATATAATGTGTTACCTGAGAAATAGTTTTTGAAGCAATCATAACAATTTTTTCGCCGGCATTATCAGTTTTAAATGCTGACCTTACTTTTTCTTTCATGCTTCTCATTTCAATCAGTAAAAAAACAACAAAAAGTGTTACAAGAAGAATTACTTTTGCGCTGGAAATTAAAACATTGCTTACGCTTACAAGTGATTTCTGAATAAAATTCCGCACTTCAAGAGACTGCCACAAAGTTTCAAGAATTGACTGGTCGTTCGAAATCTGAATATTGAAAGTTTCCGTAAAAATATTGCAAATCGCCGTAAATCTTTCTTCGTACTTTGGAAGACTGTTGATTATTGACTTTATGCTTACAACTAAAAGATTTCCAATCAGGTAGAAGGCCGCAATGGCAATTATTGCAATTACAAGAATTCCCACAATCCAGGGAAAATGTGCTTTTTCGTGAAGATTTTTTACAATCGGGTAAAATACAAATGCTAAAAGAATTGAAAGGGTGATTGGAATTAAAACTGATGAACTTACTTTTAAAACTGCAGCAAAAAGAATGAACGAAACAAATAGTAAAAGAAGAAAAATAGAACGTGCATAATTTGTTTGTTTCATAAAAAATCCTTGAAAAGCCACCGAAAATTCACAAATTTCCAGTGGCAAAAACTATATTCTGATTTTATATTTTCAGAGAACCTCTAAAAATTTTACTTCCTAGAGGTTCCTTTTTTTTAGATAAGTTTGAGCTAAACTAAAAATCACTCAACTTTACCCAAAGCATTTTAAGTTTTTATTTTTTTGCTGGAGTATAAATTGGAGATTTTATCTCTTTTTTTGGCCCGATTTTATCAAATCCGCAGTATGGAACCAAAACTGGCGGTATTGTAATGCTTCCGTCTTCATTCTGGTAGTTTTCGAAGATTGCAAGCATTGCTCTTCCTACAGCGATTGCAGTTCCGTTAAGCATATGAACGTATTTATTTTTTCCGTCATCATCGTGATATTTTACATTCAAGCGACGTGCCTGGTAATCAGTACAGTTTGAAGTTGATGTAACTTCGCCGTAATCTCCGTCTGGATGTTGTTCATTTGCACGACCTGGCATCCATGCTTCAAGATCCCATTTTCTGTAGGCTGGAGCACCCAAATCTCCTGTGCAAGTATCAACTACGTGGAACGGAATTCCTAATCCTGTAAAAATTTCTTCTTCAATAAGGCGAAGCTGCTCGTGGATTTTATCTGAATCTTCAGGCAAGCAGTAAACAAACATTTCAACCTTATCAAACTGATGAACGCGGTAAAGTCCTTTGCTGAACTGACCTGCGCCTCCGGCTTCTCTTCTAAAGCAGTGAGAAAGTCCGCAGTAAAAAAGAGGAAGGGCTTTTTTGTCTAAAATTTCGTTTGAATGATATCCACCAAGAGTAATTTCAGCAGTTGCAACAAGGCAAGTTCCTTCGTCTTCAATTGCGTAAACATTGCTTTCGTTTCCGCGCGGATTAAATCCAATTCCCTTTAAAACTTCTTCTTTTGCAATATCTGGAGTTATAAAAGTTGTAAATCCGTGTTTTCTAAGTATGTTGAGGGCATACATAATGAGTGCCTGTTCAAGAAAAACCGCTTCATTTTTAAGATAATAAAACTTAGGTCCAGAAACTTTTGTTCCTCTTTCAAAATCGATTAAGTCAAGTTCTTCGCCAAGCTGAATGTGATCCTTTGGCTTAAAATCAAATTTTCGTGGAGTTCCAACTTTTTTTACTTCGAGATTTTCTGTGTCGAGTTTTCCGATTGGAGTGTCTGGATGACACATATTTGGAATTTGGCGGGCAGCTTCTTCTAGCTGAACTTCTACTTCGGCAAGTTTTTTTTCTGCAGCGGCAACGTCTTCTTTAATCTGTTTGCCTTCTTCAATAAATTTTGCACGAGTTTCAGCATCAAGTTTTTGTTTCATTGAAGCAGCGTTTGCATTGCGTTTTTGCTGCAAGGACTGAAGCTGAGTTGTAAGGGCAGTGCGTTCGTCAAAAAGTTTTACAACCAGGTCAGCGTCAGATTTCATATTGCGGTCTATAATATTTTTCTTAACGGCCTCAAGATTTTCTTTAATAAATCTGTAGTCTAGCATTTTTTTCCTCTGAAAATATGATATTTTGATTTTCTGATAAACAGTTGACCCCTAATATATTGCTTTTAGAAATTAACTTCAATCAGCAAAAAAAAGAAGCCAAAAAATCTTTTATTCAAGTTCGTAGGTTGCAGAAACGGTGACAGAAATTTTTGTTTTTCCACTGGAAACTGGCGTTGTTGGACTTGCGCCGGCAGCTTCTGCATTAGAATAGTTAAAATTTG
>CAZXCR010000200.1:0-4196 GCA_964639315.1 uncultured Treponema sp.
TTACTTCTGATTTAGGGCTTGGAATCGAAACATTAAAATTAAGGGTTTTTACAGGACTTGAATTTCCCTGCGGTGCAAAAAATCTGCTTCCGCTTATTGAAACTGCAATTTCAGGCTTTTCAGTAGAAAAAATGATATTCGAAATTTGAGCCTTTTCACTGGTGTTTCCTGCTTCGTCAGTTGATGTAATTTCGTACTTGTAAATTCCATCCCCAATCAAATTACCATTATCGTCAGTTCCATTCCAAGAAATAGAAATTGGCTCTGCGTTTTCCCAAACATAAGATTTTATAGAATTTCCCTGCGAATCAGTAATTTTTGCAGTCCAAAGTTTTTCCTGCGAACCACTCTGATTTATTTTTAAAGTCTGCTTTGCACCTTCACCAAAATTTTTGCTCGAAGAAGAAGGCTGGGCAAGCTGAATGTCTGGCGGAGTATTATCCACAATCACCTGAAGTTTTGAACTTTTACCAACGTTTTTGTTATCATCAATTGCTTCAAACTGATAATAATAAATTCCGTCTGGGGCAACAGTTCCGTCATCAAGAATTCCATTCCAAACCAGCGAAGACGGAACTTCAACGCCAGTTTTTGGAGTAAACATTGCCTTAAAAAAATTCTTAAAGGTGATTTTTTCAGGAAGTTTTACCTTGTTACCAATCGTTCTTACTAAATCACCGTTTTCGTTGTAAATTCTAAAACTCCATTCGTTTACATAGCGTTTTTCGTTCAGTTTTAGCGGAACTACAAGTTCATCTTGAATTCCGTCGTTGTTTGGAGAAATATAAACCGGCATACGTTCAGCAAAAGCTTCTGCAGCAAAGAAAATTCCAAGACCGGCAAGTAAAATTTTTGCACTTATTTTTTTCATATTCTGCCCTCCAGTTATTTTTCATCCCAAAGAATAATTTCTGGCGGCTGCTCGTCCTGAATTCCAAGATTCAATTTTGCTTCTCCGCTCACAGCCTGAATTCCATTGTACAAATTCTGCCATGCCAAAACTGGAACTACTTCACTTTCTGCCCAGTCAGCATTGTCTCCAATAAATTTGCTGGAATTGAAGCGGAACTTAAATGAAAGATTTACACTCGGCCAACTTAAAGCGCTCGTTTGCTTAGCAAGAATTTCTACAAGATTTGCCTGCCAGCCAACGTTTAAATTGATAAAATTGTCGTATGAAAAACCGAGCGCCATATCAGCAATCACATTTTGGAAGGTAGGAAAAGAAAGATCAAAACTAAATCCGGAAGTAAATTTGCTGCGTTTGAAATTTCCGTTCACGTCAAGATTTTTTGTAAGCGGATTTATAAGATTTGCTGCAAAAGAAATGCGCGGAGTTACAATTCCCGGATAAGAACTGCTCAATTTGTCTGCATAAAGTCCGTTTGTATTGTAGCCAGAAATAGGTTTTCCAAGATTTAAGAAGGCGATTCCAAGCCGCGGTTTTGTAAAGAAACCTGTTTTGTTAATAAAGCTTCCCGTTTTTTTTGTAAATTTAAAGTCATCAAATTTATAAAAAAGACCAAGGTCAGCACCCAAAGTAAAATCTGAACCTTCGCCAAGATAATATCCTGAGTAAATATTCATTCCCACAGCTAACTTTTCGTTAATTTCCTTTGCAATTCCACCGTGAACCGTAAGAGAATTTCTTAAATTCATAGTGTCAAAAGAAGAAAAAATTCCCTGCAAGGTTGCTGAATAAACAAACCATTTTGTAGGAATTATTGTACCTGCCTGAAATGCAGTGCCAAAAACGCTGTCGTTTTCATCAGTTTTATTTGTATTGAAAAGTGCCGTAAAACTTAAGTCAATGTCAACCCGCTGCTCAAGAACAGCAAGTGCCGGATTGTAAGCAATGGAAGAAGGAACCACAGTCGAAAGAGGACCGCCACTAGCACTTGCAGCGCCGCCTAAAAGTTCAGGATTTGTGATTCTAAGCAATGCCTCACCACCAAGCGGCGGATTATAAGCAAAGGCAAATGCCACGCAAAAAAACGAGGCGAACAACAAGATCTTTCTTTTCATTTTTTCCTCCAGAAAAATTCTGTATGTTAAAAAATTATAGTAAATTAGTGTTATAAATTCAAATTTTAGGCATTCAAAGCCTTTTCTACATCATCAATGATTTTGTCGGGGGTGCTTGCTCCGGCAGTAAGTCCAACGCAATTCATACTAAAAAAATCAGCAGGAATTTCAGAGACGTTTTCTATTAAAGCGGCACGCGGGCAAATTTCTGCTGCGGTTTCGTAAAGACGCCTTGTATTTGCAGAATTTTTTCCACCGATTACAAGAATTCCGTCAGTTAAGCCCGCAAGTTCCCTAAGTGCATTCTGTCTTTCCATAGTTGCACTGCAGATTGAATCAAAAACCTTGAGCTCAACAGGATTTTCCGCTGTATCGCAATTTTTTATAACAGCGCAAATTTTTTTGAATTCAAGCGGACTAAAAGTCGTTTGCGCAAGAAGTACAATTTTTCCAGAAAACTGCATTTTTTTTGCTTCGTCTGCACTTTCTACAACTATGCCGTCATTATTCACGCAAGAAAGAATACCCGAAACCTCTCCATGCTTTTTGTCTCCGGCAATCAAAACTTTAAATCCCTTTGAATACCATTCCAATGCCCTTTTTTGACTCAAATGAACCTTAGGACAAGTTGAATCAATTACAACCGCGCCTTTTTGTTTCATTTCGTTTAAAACGTAGGGACTGTACCCGTGCGCCCTAACAAGAACCACACTCGAAGAATCGGCAAATTCAAGTTCATTTTCAAGAAGAATTTTTACGCCCCTGCTTTCAAGTTCAGAAAGCACCGAAGGATTATGAATGAGCGGTCCCAAAGAAAATATTTTTTTGTCTTTAAATTCCGGATTTTTTAGGGAATTTTCCGCAGCTTCTACAGCTTTTTTTACTCCCATACAAAAACCAAGTACTCTGGCTCGTATAACTTTCATTCTTCTATTGTATTACATTTTCCTAAAAACAAGAAAATCCACCAAATCCAAAAAGACCGGTGGATTTCATTTTTGCTGACCGTAAGAAAACAAGTCAGCATTTTTTTATTTAGGGCATTTGGTAAAAAATCATTAAATTTTTTAAAACAACCCGATTTTAAGCCTGAGGCTGAGTTACAGCAAGTGCTTTTCTAGGCTTTACATGATTTGGATCAGACGGACTCCAATGTTTTCTTGTAAGAGAAATAAATCCGCTACTAATCAAAATTGAAGAATAACATCCTGAAACAAGTCCAACTGTAAGAACAACAGCAAAGTCTTTTATGCTTCCGCTTGTAAAAATCAAAAGTGAAATAGAAGCAAACATAGTTGTTACTGTTGTAATGATTGAACGGCTCATTGTTTCGCTGATTGAAGCATCAAGGATTTCAGTAAAATTCTTTACATTCATAATCTTCATATTGCTTCTTACGCGGTCAAGAATAACAACGGTTGCGTTAATTGAATAACCGAATATTGTAAGAACAGCAGCCAAAGTTGTTGTAGAAAATTCAATCTGTGACCAGAAAATGAATGCAAACATTATAAGACAGTCGTGAATCAAAGCAATTACTGCGCCCAAAGCAAAGTCCCAGTGGAAGCGGATTGTTGCATAAAGCCAAATCAACAAAACTGTTACGAGAACCAGAAGAACCGATTTTGTTGCAAGAGAACTTGAGAACTGAGATCCAACAAAGTCAGTTTTTACAACAGCCACATTGTTTTCACCAAATTTCTGTGCAAGACTGCCTCTAATCTGATTCTGAAGTTCTGTACTTGAAACCTCATCATTTTTTATAACAGAACGAATCTGGAAGCTGCGAGAACTTTCTGTACCCTGAGCTTTTACATCAACATTCTGTTCTGCAAGAGCACTTCTAACTTCTTCTACGTCAACTGCATTTTCAACAGAAGGAACGTATACATAAAAAGGAACGTCTGAAGAAAGACGAGAAGTAACTGCGCTGTTTATGTAAATTCCATAAGAATCTGCATTTTCGCCAGAAAGAACTTTTGCATTAATTCCTTCAATTGTGTTAAGAGCAGCAGCCATTGCCGCAACAGTAGCGTTCTGTCCGTAAGTAAAAGTTTTTGTTTCGTTATCGGCACCAGTTCCGCTTATAATTACGCTAAGGTCAACATTTGAAGTTTCAATATTTACATTTGCTGAACCGCTGTAAGTAATTTCAATTGCAGCCGGAGCAA